>JAQBTZ010000017.1 GCA_027624675.1 bacterium | reverse complement strand
AAAAGGTTGGTGCATTAATTGTAAAATCGTCAGATTTACTACCAAAAACCTTTGCAACCGTTTTACGTATATCCCCATAAACTAAAGTTTTATAAGTTTTTCTTACTTTTCTTGACTTAAACTCAATCTGAATTAAATCCTTTGTTTCCTGATCTTTTGCAAGCACTATACAACCAGATGTTTCTCTGTCTAGTCGATGACATGGCATGTAACCTGATACAAGATTATTATCGGAAAGCAATCCGCAAGGTTTATCAATAACTATATATCTATCTGAAGAATAAAGAGTTTTAATTTCCAAAATTAACCACCAACCTTTTTTATTTCATCTAAAAGCTGGTCAGGATTTAGCTCTGATTTCATTAAATACGCGTCAGCACCTTCATCAAACCCTTGTGTAATAAGAGATTCTCTACCTAGATTAGTTAATAAAATAATTTTCTTATTTTTTGTATCAAGATTATCTTTAACTGCTTTTAACACCCCTAAACCATCAAGTTTTGGCAACATTATATCAAGTAGCATTATGTCCCAATATTCTGTCTTTGCTTTTAAAAGTCCTTTTTCTCCATCTTCTGCTGAAACAACCGAATAACCTGCATTGGTTAAAATTGTCGTGTAAAGTTCTAAAATATCCTTTTCATCTTCAACTATTAATATTGTTTTTGGTTTATCTGTCATTACATTATTTTAACTTATTACTTGTGTTTTTACTAGAATCAACTATCTCACTCTCAATTTTAGACTTAATTGGTATCTCAAACCAAAAAATACTCCCCTTTTGTTCTCCCTCACTAATTACACCAATTTTTCCGCCAAGTCCATCTACATATTGTTTAGAAATATAAAGTCCAAGTCCAGTACCACCAGCCTTTGCGCTGTCAACAAACGAAGAGTTAAGCCTACCAAACTTTACAAACAGTTCCTTTTGTTTTACTAATGGTATTCCAACTCCCGTATCACGAATCTGAACAAGTATAGTTGTAGGTTTTGCAGTAACAGATAATTCAATCTCCCCCTCGTTTGTATATTTGATCGAGTTTGTTACCAAATTTACAATAAGTTCTGAAAATTTAACTTTATCCGAGTAAATCTTGATTGGAGTTTTTGGAACAGTAAAGATTAACTTAATCTTTTTATCACCTTTTCTAGCTTCCATATCATCTTTTATACTAAATATTTCATCCTGAATTGCAAACTTCTCAAGTACAAACATTAGTTTCCCCTGTTCGATACGTGACACATTTAACATGTCGTTAATCAACGACAACATCCTACCAGAGTTTTGAATTGCCTTATTAATATAACCAGATTGTACCTTTGATAATTTATCTTTTTTATCATTAACCAACATCCATAAATAGTTTTTAACTACTGTCATTGGTGTTCTAAGCTCGTGGCTTGTGATTGATATAATATCAGTCTTTAAATCTGATAATTTTTTAAACTCTGACAAATCATAAAATGATAATATTACCTCTTGTCCAAGCACATCTTCATCAACGATACTTACAGAAAGTGCAATAAAAATTTCTTTACTTGATTTAGCACAGCTTACAGTTAAAGAGTAGTCCAAGCTTTCAGAGTTCATATATTGTGGTTGTGGAACCTTAAAAGAGTCTTTAAAAATATCAATTTTTTGACCATTTAATCTAAATGTTACAACCGAGTTTATTTCTTTTTCTAAAACTTTATCCGGATCAAGTTTAAAAAGATTACTAGCAAACTGATTAAAGATAGAGATCCTTCCAAACTTATCAAACCCAATTATCCCATCTCTAACACTATTTAATACCTTATCAAGCCTTCGTCTTTCTTTTATTAGTTCGAGGTTTTTTGAGTATAGCTCTTTTGTTGCCTGTTTAATAAGCTCGGCGTTTTTATTAGTAGTAAAAAAGTAAGAGAGTGGATTTATTTCCATTAATATATTTCTAAAGTTGCCCCAAAATACCTTTGTATTCTGGCTTATTATTTAAAACCTTGGCAACAGATTCTTTTACAACTGATACAGAAGCATTTCCAAAAATATCTTTATACGCCTCAACCAAATCTTTCAAAATCTTTGAACCATTTCCAGAAAGGTTAATCTCGAGTTGATTTACTGTACCAGATACTGCTAAACCACTAACACTTTTTGCATACTCAATTGCAAGTGGACCAATAATTTTTTCTTGATCGATAATTATCTGTTTAATTATCTCTGAATAAATTTTTAAACTTGCTTGATTTTCAACACTGTTTGTATTTGTTTCTGTAATAACCTGGTTGTGATTTAACTCAGATTTAAAAGAATACAACACTTTATTAAAGTTTATTAGGGCTACAGGCATAACATACAAAGCGATAGAATATAAAAAGTCAGCAAATCCGCCATTAATATATGTACCCTTTAACGCTTTGTACAAAAAGGTGTAATCAGCAATAAACTGGAATAGATATGCAAAAAGTACAAACAACACGACCTTTCGCATGGCTCCTCCAAGCTGTTTTTTAGTTAAAAGGTAAACAATCATAGTAGCAGAAAAAGTTATAGAGTAACCTAAAGGATAGCTTATATCAAAAAAAGCTCTAAATGGGTCTGAAAACTCTATCCCCTCTTTAAAAAAGAGGGAGTATGCTAATAGCAACATTAATAATGGAATAATTATTGCAACAAACACACTTTTTATCTTTTTTACTGTAATATTTACCCCCGAAGCTTTACCTAACAAAAATATAGCCACAAAATAAATTGGAATTATTGAGAAAAAGAATATATCAGCAACGGATGGGTAAGGCACTTCAACCTTTAACACTATATTAAAGTAACCCCAGATAATATTAGCAATCCATTCTGAAAGCAACCCTAAAGAAAAAAGGAATAATGCTTTACCAATAAGGGTTTTTAACCCTCCCCAAGCTTTATAAGTTTTAAATCCGTAAATAGCACCAACAAGTGCCATAAACCCATAAAATATATTATACCAAACTCCTTCACCTACAAAACTGGAAAAAAAATTAAATTTAATCCACCAAACAGTAAGAACTGCAAAATAAAAAGTAAGAAATATAAATAACTTAGATTTATACGGCATTATATTTATAATAACACCTTTGTCAAATAAATATCAAGTATTAATGGAAACGGTTATTAAAAAAAATTATTAGTTAAAAATTGATATAGCAGTAATGGATATCAAAATTAATACTATACCAATAATTTGTGTTTTACTTAATTTTTCCTTTAAAAAAAAGTATCCTAAAAGAACGCTGATTACAGCATATGAACCAGTAATAGCACCAACTACCCCACCCGACCCCTCGACTGAACCTGCTAAATAAAGAAAAACATATGCAATAAGTTCTGCTAATGCAGATACAACTATTAACCATATGCTTTTTTTCAAAAGTACTGGCCTTCTTTTTACTAAAAAATATATGAACGAAAGCAGAAACCCTACAACAAAGTTTGAAAATAATAATGTAAAAAGCGAAATTTCTCTACTTAAAAAAATCATTAAAAAAAACGAGATTCCCCACATTATTAAAGCAAATAACCCACACACCGAACCTTTTGCCAAATAATATTTTCCCGAAAACTCAATCATCGATAAAAAAACCCCTACAACTAAAATTAACAAAAATGTTAAACTAATTATTGATAATCCCTCCCCTAAAACCAACCACGTTAAAAGTATTACTATTAAATTAAAACTAGAGCCAAGTGCACTTACAATGCCAATATTCCCAACTGTAAAGCCGTAAATTAAACAGACGATTGCAAGGAAATTTAAAGTTGAGGCAAAAACTAATAAACTAATATCAAAAAAGGGGTAACTAACCAAATCAATTACAAGTGTGGGTTTAAATAAAATGATTATACTTATTAATAACAAGCCAATTATTTCATTTAAAAAAATTGCGGACCAAGCGCCCTCTTTTCGTCCATATACACCAGCCGTAAAATCAGTTATTCCAAGGCTGACCATACTCAAAAGTGAAAATATGACAACATTCATAGATATAAAATCCAGTATTAGTAAATATTATTAACAGGATACTTTGTACCTCTTTTAACAAAATTTTCCTCTATGTCTTTTGGTTGAAAAATATTGCTTAAAAAATCTGTAGCAACTTGCTTATCAAACTCGTTACAAGAGTAAACATCAATACTAACAAACCCTCTTTTTATAAATGTGTGTAAACTAATATGGGACTCTGCGATAATAACAAAGCCAGAAAACCCCCCAGGGTCTTTGCCACCATTATCCTCGTTACTATCTGCAGAAATTACATAAGGAGGAATTAATTTATGCATAGATAAAACTGCTGGTAGTTTATCTAGCGCTTCGTAACACTTATCCATACTCGAAAGTGCCTCAACATCACAGCCGTAAAAATCTAACATTAAATGATATCCAAATTGTATATATTCCATATTCTACTGTTTCATAAGTACGGTAATCATTATACTATTAATGGGTTCCCCTTTCAACTTTACTAATACTAGAGTAAATAAAAAACACTACAACCCCACAAACAATATACAAATCTGCAAGATTAACATATGTAACATTAAGTATGTTAATAAAATCAATAACATTTCCATACCAAATCCTACTTATTGCTTGCGAAATTACCCCCGATACAATAAAAAGTAGCGTGATTTTTTGAAAAATACCTTTATTTTGTTGAAAATTTTTAATAAGAAACCAAACAAAAACAACAACAAGTAATAAATAAACCCATTTATTTAAATTTACTAAACCTAATATAAATAAACTGTTTTTTTGATATGCAATTTCTGTATCTAAAACATAAGCTCTTGAAAATTGATCGGAAATAATCAATATTAAAGATAATATCAAAAAAGAAATGGCGTTAAACTTATGGGTTAACATTTGTAGTTGCAGATGGGTCAGCCTCTAATCTTTCTTTGCTAATTGGCTTTCCAGTATTTTCATCTACTCCATAATTGCCCTTTTTAATTCTGCCTAACGCTTTATTAATCTGTTCTTTAATCCTTAACAAAACACCTCGATTTGCTACGTTATCGTAGTGTTCTTCTAGTTCTTGTGCCTCTTCTGCTGGCTCTGCATTATGTTCTACTCTAGTTTCATCTTTAACAAAAGAATCAGCCTCATTTAAATCGCCTAAATCCTCAGAAATTTCTTTTTTCTTTTCTTCTAGTCTCACTTTCATTTCATCTATAAAATCTTCTGGTAAGTTTGTCTGCATTATTTTAATCTCCTTATATCTTTCGAATAAATTTATTACTGCAAAAATAATAATAGCAAAATAAATCGTATGTGAAAATTGAAATGTATTTGTTATTAAAAATAAACCCACAGATTCAATAATAGAAACAACAATTAAAAAGACCGTAAAAATATATCCTGAAAAAACCTGAGTCCTAAGTGACATAGTTAGAAATATATATAGTACTAAGTATAAAAGTACTATACCCGTATCAATAAAATTAAGTTTATTGCTTGCAACAAATAAAAATATTGTTCTATGTAAACCAAAAGCAAGTAAAAAGAAATTTAAAGATAAGGCGACATAATCCCCTGCTCTAAAAACTGACCAATTATTAGCGCTAGATATAACACTAGTTACAAATACTGCCCCAACAATAATACCCCCAATCAAATATGGTGGACTAATTAGTGCACTAAAACTCAGGTCAACAGATTTATTAGAAGAAACAATATACAAAACCTTACCTAAAATTAATGATATCGCAGATAAAACGGCAACAAAGTTCCAGATCTTTTCATTTCTAAAACCCTGTCTATACATGTTTCCCCAGAAAATAAAAAGACCAATAAAAATAATAAGAAATATAGATAAAAAGTTTAAAAAGCTAATTAGAATTTGCATGGTACCAAGATAGAAACTACCCTCTTTCTACATAATCACCTGTATCAGTATTAACAACAATTGTATCATTAGTATTAATAAAAAGTGGCACCATAACTGTTGCCCCTGTATTTATAGTTGCTGGTTTATAAGCTCTACCGCTGGTATCACCCTTTTCTGCAGGCTCTGTGTAAGTTACAGAAAATTTCTCATTAATTAATGTTTCAACTAAAATTGGAGTTTCTTCAAAATAAGTTACAAAAACATTTGAACCATCGTTTAAATAATTTAATTTCTCACCTACTGTCTCGTTATCAATATTAAATTGTTCAAAAGTTGTTGGATCCATAAACATACAGTTATCCTCATCTTTATATAAAAATTGAACAGTTTTTTTAGAAACATCTGCAGGTTCCAACGTATAGCTATTGATATATGATTTTTCTTGAATAACACCTGTTAAAAGGTTTTTAACCTTAACCCTAATTGTTGCAGTACCTCGACCCATTTTAGTATGAGAGTATTTTAGTACCAACAAAGGCTGGCCATCCTCTTTATATACAACACCATTTTTTGCATCTGTGATTTTCATGAGTGATAGTATACCACAAGCAACTAAGTTGATTACAACTAAGTTTTTATGGTGCCAGAGGAGGGAGTTGAACCCTCATCCCTTGCGGGACACGATTTTGAGTCGTGCGCGTATGCCAATTCCGCCACTCTGGCATATTTAATTTTACTAATTACTTTCAACGTACTAAATACACGATACTAGATACTAATCCTCTTACTCCTCAACCTCAACCTTAGTAGTTTCCATCTCGTAAAACTTGGTTCTACCACCTCTAAAATATAGCGGGATTTCACCTGTTGGGCCATTTCTGTGTTTTGCAATGCTTAAATGTACCGACTCTCGGTTTTCATCACTTGGTCTATACAAAAACATCACTACATCAGCATCTTGCTCAATACTTCCCGACTCTCGCAAATCTGAAAGTTTTGGTCTTGTCTCTCCCCTACTCTCAACTGCACGACTAAGCTGGGCTAGTGCTAAAACTGGAATACTAAGCTCTCTTGCTATATTTTTCAATGCCTGTGAAATATCAGAAACCTCTTGTACTCTATTTTCATTTCTTCGACCCTGTACTAACTGTAAGTAATCTACAATAATCATTCCAACCTTGTGCTCTGCATGTAAACGTCTAGCCTTTGCTCTAAGCTCCATAATATTAATTCCCGGTGTATCATCTATAAAAATAGGTGCCTCTGCAAGCTCTCCCATTGCAAGTGTAATCTTGTCAAAATCACCATCATTTAGATTTCCAGTTGAGATTTTCCAAGAATCAACATCAGACTGACTACTTAACATTCTATCCGAAAGTTGATTTGCACTCATTTCTAAAGAAAAAATACCAATTGGAACTTTTTTTTCAATGGCTGCATATTGTGCTATGTTTGTTGCCAAGCTACTTTTACCAACTGAAGGGCGTGCTGCCAATATAATAAGGTTTGATTCTTGAAGTCCACTTAGCATATGATCAAGTTTTGCAAGTCCAGTCGGAACTCCTCGCATCTCGCCTTTGTTCCTATGAAGCTCATCTAACCTATCAAAACTTTTTTCTAATATATTTCGCAAAGGCACAAAATCCTCTTTTAAATTTTCTTGTGATACTGAATATAGCGTTTGTTCTGCCTCGTCTAATAACTCGTCAACTTCAATATTGCCATCATAACCCATCTCTGCAATTTTTGTTGCAGTTTGGATTAGTTTTCGCTTAACCGCAGTTTCTTTAACTAACCTACCATAAGTTTCAAGGTTTACACTACTTGGGGTAAATGAAACCAAATCGGCTAGATACTCAACTCCTCCACACCTATCTAGCTCTTTGTTTTTAGCAAGCCTGTCAGGTAGCGTAACAAGATCAATTGGCAACCTTTCATCAAAAAGCTGAATCATTGCTTTAAAAATAGTGGCATGGCGACTTGAGTAAAAATGATCCTCTGTTAAAAACTCTAACACATTAATTAATCCATCGGGATCTAACAAAATTGCCCCTAGTACGGACTTTTCTGCATCTAGGTTTTGTGGTGGTACTTTTACCTGATTTGTATCCATAATTATTAACTACTATTACTTACTAATTTTTTTCTCTGGATCCTTCGACTCATTACACTCGCTCAGGACTAATTCGCAAACTGTTCGCTTTCACTCACAGATGCTCATTGAGCTTTTACCCAAACAACAGTCTTATCCTGATCCAAACTAGTCGATGTTTTAAGCTTTAGTTTATCATCATTAATTATATCCTCAGCACTAACACTAGTTAAAAACTTATCAACTTCATCTAAATTTTTGCCAATTTCATCTGTTCTTTCTGCCTTATAATGCATTGGAATAATAATATTTGGCTCAACATTAGCAACTATTTTCTCTGCAATATCATGATCAATAGTATAAAATCCACCAACTGGAATCATTAATATATTTGCATTACTTACCTCTTCGTACTGTGCCTCGGTTAAGTCATGCCCTATATCACCTAAATGAGCAATAACAAAATCCTCAATATGAATTATGAAAATAGTATTTTCACCTCGCTCGGCACCCTTTTTATTGTCATGAAAACTTGAAAGGCCCATTATCTGAACACCATTTACCTCATACTCTCCAGACCCATAGACCAAAAATTGCTTATCGCCAACCTTTCCAGATGAAAGTTTTGCCTTTTCAAAACCCTTAACACCTGCAATATAATTATGATCTGCGTGGTTATGAGAAACTAAAACTGTATCAGCCTCTTGCATACTCCATTTTAAATTTGTTGCCTTTGGCTCAAACGGATCAATTATTATCTTAGTTTCACCGTTACTTATCTTAAAACTTGATTGTCCTAAATATTCTATTGTAATCATGATTTTTTGGTTTCTACTTCGTACTAGGATTTTATAATAGTATTTTTAATTGAAATGATAAAGAAGAAAGTATGTTTTAAAACTTAAAGGGAATAACATCTTCAATCTTAAGTAGCACTTTATCAAAAGTTGCAAGTTGAGAAAGATTCTGCAACGACTGCGAAACTATAATACAATCTGCAATATCATTTTTTGTTTTTTCATAAAGTGATAAAGCCCAAAGTATATATTCATTGCATTTAACATTATCTCTATTAACAATCGAAGTTAGTGCATCAATCACCTCATTTCTGTTGCTTTCATATTGACTAATTAATATATATGCAACTTCTGGGAAAACTACATCGGGAATAAAAATAACATTTCCTGATTCAATTAAACCTTTAGCCTTTCGAGCTTGACTTTCAATATCTCTAGTTAAATATCTTATAAGTATATTAGTATCAAGATAAGTCAGCATTCTTCTTTTTAAATTTTTTAACAACAGCAGATCTTACAACCTTATCCATCTCTTTTTGAGTTAAAGGAGTCTTTCTTCTATTAGCAAAGAAACCAAAATACTTTTCAGAATTAACACTCTTTTTCATAACTTCAATATTAGGGACACTAAACAATATATTACTATCGTCAAGTATAGATACAAACATTTTTGTTCCTGGAGAAATGTTTAAAACAGTTCTAATCATTTTAGGGATAGTTACCTGCCCTCTTTCCATTACTTTTACAATTTCAATATCTTTATTATTCATAAATTCATACTAATATGAAATACGTATTTTGTAAAGGGTTTAATTAAAAAAACAACCCCCCAAGACTTTCATGACAACTTTGTCACGGAAATCTTGGGGGGCGACAACACAAAAGTATAATAATTTCGCCATTGAAATTTTTTACGTTGTGTTGCCTAGGTAAAAGCCTACTCTCCTGGTCCCCCACTTTCTCCAGGAGAAATCGGATCAGCACAT
>JAQBTZ010000016.1 GCA_027624675.1 bacterium | reverse complement strand
CTATATGGAAATGTAAGGAGTAATTATGAAAAATGCAATACAAACTGAACTAAATAAGCTAAAGAAGAAAGATTATATTAATTTAGAATTAATAAATAATTTTGAGAAACGCCTAAATGGAAATGATTTAATTATCAGAGATGAAGGTATCTCAGACCATTTTTGCGCCTTTTTCGTGCCTATTCATACAAAATCCTCCAGCATTTTTATGGGACACCATATTAAGGCTAATTTGTGGATTCCTCCTGGAGGCCACATAGATGCGAATGAAACACCATTAGAAACAGCAGTTAGAGAGATAAAAGAAGAATTGCAATATACTGCAAAACCTACAGATTTAGAACTATTTAACATGACTACTATTGATATTTTTAATAATCCTGTTTGTACGAAACACTGGGATTTATATTACCTACTTAACGTGCCAGAAATGATCAATTTTCCTTATGAAAAACGAGAATTTTCTGATGCGAGATGGATGGATATAAAAGAAGCAAATAATTTAATGCAACAACACCCAAGTTATAAAGATGCTCTTAAGCCCTTACTAAGAAAATAAAAGAACCCAATCTGGTGATTAAATTGGGTTCAGTGTAGATTGAATAAATCGTTAGTCTTCTTCTTTAGGCTCTTGTGAATCACCTATCTTCTTTTCTTGCTCGTCTTTTGCTACCGATTGTTGGTAGTGTTCAAAAAAGCTAGACTCAAACGCAAGTACAAGCTAAGTCACACCATTCTTAGCATGAACAAGATAAGGCTTAGTAGAACCTTGGTTACTCTTTGCCATCTTCCGTCTCCTTTTCATTCTCTGTCTCTGTCTTGGGTGATACAGGAATCACGAGATTTAACGAAGGAATAGTGATCTCTGTAATTCGCCCTGAATCAATGCCTGCCTGCATCACGGCCACAGCCATTGCCCCTGCAACTTGTTGGATAACGCCTTTTTTGTGTTTCACCTTTGTTCTCCTTTGTTGATGAAAAAGTTAGTAGAAAAAATCAGGCGATTGTCTCTTCTCGTTTTTCCCTTACGTATCCTAACCATTGCTCTAAAAATTCAACCAATAACTTAAATGGTGACTCGATTATAAAATCAAGGATAAAAACAAATAGATTAATCTTTGAAACACCTTGTGATAATTTTCTGCCCATTCTAATTACCGGTAAGCTAAGTGTATCTCCTAGAAAAGTCAAAAACCCTCCTTCATTTAAATTTCTAACCTTATACTCTGCAGCAGAGCTTGCTATTGTATACCCAAAGTAACTAACAACTGATAGAAAGAACAAGAAAATAATATAGCTTGCAAAGTTATAACCAATTGCATTTAAAATAGAATAGCTAACCCAAACAAGTAAGATTGTAAGCAAGGCGTAAAATCCAAAGAAAATATAATCTACAAATGTTCTACCCTTTTTATTAAACGAAATTTGAATCTTTTTATTTTCAGGCAAGATTGAATTAGTATCAAATAACTGTTTTACAACCTTAAGTAAATTTGTAATATCACTATCATTTGGTGCTTTTACTGCAAGTGCGATAAAAAATAATATTAGTGGTGGTGTAACGATATTAATAATTAATGAAATCGGATTAATTCTTCCTTCTAAGTATCTATCAATAGGCAACTCTAAGATTAAAGCCAGTGCCATTTTAGTAATGACAATATAAATAATGCTTCGGGTTAGTCTACGGTTTAACTTTTCCCTTGTTGTAGAGTAAACTTTTTTCAAGAAAACCTGAGTTTTTCTAAGTAATGGATCTTCTTCTACTAAAACATCTAAATCATCTACATTATCTAACATCACTTTTTCAAGCGCCCTAAATGTTGGTGCATGTTTTCGAAATAATAGTAATGCTTTATCAAATGCTGGATTATTTGTAAGAAACTCTATCTCTGTTTTAATCTTATCTAGATTAAGTGCTTTTACTTGCTCTAAATCCAAATTTGCCCATTGTGGATTTAATAAAATAAATGTAAAAAAACGTATCGTTGATGAATCAGAGTTGTGAATTGCTCTATGAGCACTTGCAACTAGTACTGGCCATATGTCATAACTTCCAATTTCCTCAAGTTCGATATTTTTTTCCAAAACTGATGCCATATAAACCGAAGGAATTTCTGGTGCATAAGTTGGAACTAGTAATTTTTCAATCTCTAAGCTTGCAAGCTCGATAACATACTCTGTTGTTTTATCTAGCTTTGGCGTAAGCATTACCCTTTGAGAGGCTGTATTTCTTAAGTGTTCGTACTTAATTAAGGTTTGTTGTAGCTGGGTAACTTTAGAAACTGGAACAGAAACATTTTGTAGATAATTTCCTCTAATTAATGTTTTTACAATTCTTTCTGCAGATGTAGATGTATCCTCTTGTAAAAAAAGTCGCTTTAACTCTCTTTCAATTGCAAATCTTCTGATTAAATGTTCGTCCTTATAATCTATAACATTTCTAACCTTTTCATAGGCTAAAGCAAGTGCAGATATAGCTTTGCTAACCTCAACAGTTTCTGCTGATTCTGAAGTATCAAGTGTAAGTTTAATCTGTTTGTAGCTATCTAAAAACTCTTCGTAATTAATGCGTTTCTGTAAATCAATCATAGAATAAAGTATATTATACTAATTATATACTTTTTTACTAGAATTAAGGAACAAAGTTTTATATTATATTTATGTGATAAAAATTCTCTCAATCATCCTGCCAATATTATTGTTAACTTTTGTAACTATTTATTTTATAAACCCTAACAATATCTTTGCAGATTTTGAGATTACAAGTAGTACGATTTCACCTTTAAAAACATTGACCAACAGTAATAGCTACGTAAATACTGATCTTTGGACTCCAAACTTTTCAGATAAACCTAATAATATAGAGATCAATGGAAAATCAGGACTTGTATATAACCTTACGGATGATAATTTAGTATTTATTAAAAATGCAGAATATAAAGGGCCAATTGCCAGCATGGTTAAGGTAATGACAGCAATAATTAGTATTGATAATTATAGATCAGATAAAACTTTTGTTATATCCAAGCAGGCAAGCGAGATTGAAGAAGATAGCATGGGGATTTTAGAAGCTGAAAAATATACTTTAGAACAGATGCTGTATGGATTATTCCTTCCATCTGGAAACGACACCGCATTTGCACTTGCAGAAGAAACAAAGAAAGGGGATTACAAAGAATTTGTTAAGTTAATGAACTTAAAAGCAAAAGAGATTGGAATGGAAAACACTACTTTCTCAAACCCATCTGGGTTACAAGAGGAAAACGAGTTTCAAGAAAGCAATATAAAAGATGTTTTGATTATGTCTAGGTATGCTTTAAAAAATTACCCCTTAATAAAGCAGATTGCAGAAAGCAAAGAATATTATATAGCGGGCAACCAAAACCATCACGAACAAACACTTTATAACCAAAACTTTATGCTCGAATACAGCAATGTAAAAGGTTTGAAAACTGGTTATACTCCTGAGGCAGGACTTTGTATGATTGTATATGCAACTGTAAACGGAAAAGAGGTAATAGCAATTGTACTAAATAGTGATAACAGAAAAGCTGATATTACGTACATGTTGGATTATGCAATGGGGATGATAGAATAATCTACCTTAAATAAACAATTAAGGTATAAAGACTAAACCCTCCATAAAACAGAAAGGCTAAGATTATTGCTATAGTTCTAGCTACCGATGGTTGTAGTAACTTATGTAGTAATGTTTTGTTAACCCATAAAGTTAAACCTGTGTGTACAAACATTGCAAAGGCATTAAGTACTGCAGAGATTACAAGCAGTTTTAATGGCTCGCTAATCCCAAATAACATTACACAAATTCCAGTTAAAATCTGAATCCACAAAATAGCATAATACCAATTGTTAACTTTTGATTTTACAGAGTTTTTAATGAGTAATACGTTTTCTGTAATAATCCTTGTTGTTGCATCTAGCACTGTCATCTGTGTGGCAAATAGCATTAGCGACACTAATAATAAAAAGAAAGTCCCAATAAAAGGAAAAGTTAATAACGAAATTTGTTTAGCCTCGTTTATTACAAAACTAATGCCTGTAATGTTTTCTGGATTACCAAATACTGTTGAGTAGGCAAGCAAACTTAATAGTAAAATTGTAATAAGCCCTGTTAACCAAAAAACTAAAAAATGTTCAATATTTATTCTTTTCCACCATAAATTAATTGCACTAACATTTTCATCATTTATCTCAAAAGTTGCACCTGTTAAATTTATATCCTCAGTTTTACCTGTAATAAGGCTTGAAATTTTACCAGCATATTTGCCCATACCATACCCTTTTTCTTTAATATAAAAAGATTGGGCAAGATTAAGATTCCCTCCAGCACCAGAGTAGGCAAGTGCTGCTAAAAATGAGGCTATAGGGATACCAATTGGCAATAAGTAGTAATTACTACCAAATCCAAATATTCCTTGCCCTAAAGCTGTAAAATCAGCTCTGCCTGCTAAAAAAATAGAAAGTAAAAATATCGATGGCACACCAATTCCAATTACCACCTTTTGAAATGTCTCTACAGTTTTATATAAAATTGGTCCTAAAGAAAGTATTAAACCAATCAAGATAAGCATTAACACTGCCACAAGCTTAAAATCCAGACCAAAAACGTGAGCTAATACAGTAGCACTTGATGCAATTATCCCTGGCCATATCCAGGGTAAAAAGGTTGAAAATAAAAACCAGTAGGGGAGTGCCTTAAATTTTCTGGCAAAACCAACAAATATACTCTCGCCATTAATTAACGAGTATCTGCTAATTTCCATATTAATAAAGTATTGAAAGGTAATTCCTAAAACTGCACCCCAGATTATTCCTAGCCCATAATTACTTGATAAATATGGCCATAAAATAACCTCACCACTGCCAAGTCCTAAACCTAATATTATAAAGCTTGGCCCAAGCAAATTTTTTAAAGCTGGTGCAATAGGTACTGGTTTAATTTTTAGATTAGACAGTTTCATTACATTTAGTTTAGCAAAGTTATTTAAAAATTAAACTAAAAAAATCTTCAATTTACATAGAGAAGGATTTTCTCATCGTCTTTTCATTTTATTTCCAAACCGTTACATTTTATAACAGTTTCATTGGTAAATTTTCTATTAATTTCAGTTATACGATTTTTTCGTACACCTTTTAGATGTATAGTCTCTAATTTTAGCTTAAAACCCCGAATACATTGTTGAAATTGAATTAAGTAGGGGGGGAAGAACAAATGCAATTCCAATTAAAGGCAGAACAACCATTGCGACTGTAATAATTAACGTCCACAAAAAATACTTACGGGTTTTTTCAACTGAGATATAAATATCTAAAAGCATTTTTTCCTGAGCCTGTAGTTTGTTTTTTAATTCTTCAATATCCATAATTATAGTTAATCTACTAATTTAGTATTTTTGATATCTTAGATTTTATAACAGGTATATCATTACTTATTGTTTTCCAAAGCACTCCTAGGTCAACATGATCATAATCATGTATAAGAAAGTTTCTCATATCGATTGCTTCTCGAGTAGGGAAATCTGGAAATTGAATAAAAAAATCTTTTGGGATTTTATTTACTGCCTCACCTATAACCATAAAATTTTTAATCACTGCATCTTGCGTTTTTGTATCACGACAAAATGAATCAAAATTTAAACCACTAGTATATTCATCAACTTTTTCAATTTCATTTAAAATATCTATATAAATAATGGTTAGCGTCTTTTATCATATAGTGTATTTAGATCATTAATAATGAAAGGTCTAATTGTTTCTTTTATATTGTTACGCAGTGTAATATCTACCTCTCGTTTAAAAAGAGTTTCAAGCGCTGATTTTAAATGTGATAATTCAAATAAAGATTTAGTTTGATCAAATTCAACTAATAAATCAACATCACTATCAATTTTAGCATCTGTACGGGATTGAGAACCAAACAAACCAAGATAATTAATATTATTTTCCTCGCATATACTCGCATATATTTGAAATAGCTTTATGATTAATGTCTAGTTTCATTACGAAATCATATCATAAATATTGACTTACCTAAACTAACGGAATGTTTTATAAACCTTGAAAGCACAATTAATACTCGCTTTACTTAACTAAGCCTTCTATAATATGCTTTTCTGGTTTTTCATCTATGATAGTTTCTTCTGTAATAACTACAAAATCGTATCCCTCATATAAATCTGTTGATGAAAACTCAACAGTAAATATTCCTTCTGCATTTTTTTCTAATACACCAGTTGAGATAAACATAAGTTCTGGCTTTTGTTTTACTAACCACCCCTCATACATGTTTCCATTGGTTAGTTCTGGTAATGTAGCTGTTACAGAATGTTGTAGTCGTTTTTCAACACCATTTAATCTTAAAATATATGCCATTCCAGTAGAACTTCCGCCACTGACATCTACAAGATCAGCAATTAATGCATCGGTATTATCTGCTAATGATTTAATCATCTCAGTTTCTGAAATTTGATTGTCTATTGCCATTTCTTGCTCTTCATTTTGCATACTTTCTGCATTAGTATTTTCAGGATTCTCAATTACAACTGGCTGATTAGATTTACCTAAAGTACAACCGGTAAAGATAATTAAGGTTAGTAATAAAATTGTAAGTTTTGTGTATTTCATAATTTAAGATTAACAATCTAATCGGGATGATTGCCAAGTTGATCAACCTCAATAGGATCGACATCTTTTAAGCTTACACTATTAACAATTTCTTCAAAGTTACCAATATATTGATCTTTTAATTGATTTGTAGATTCTGAAGTGCTAGCAAAAATTGTAATTGTAAAGATATATTTAACATTATTTTTAACAAGCCAAACTGTTTTTTCATAATCATCTCTAGAATTTTCATAAACTAACGCATCAATTCCATCAACCTGAGTATTTGTAACGGTGTATTTTAACTGAGGTACCTTTCTTTCAGTCTCTAATAAAAGATTCTTTTTTTCTTCTATATTATTTGCCTCTGTATAATCTAATGTTTGAATATCAATGGAAATATGAACTCTGTCATTTAAATCTAATTTATCTTCAGGTACAGAGTTTAATTGGATAAAATCTAAACTGATACCTCGCCCAAACGACCATTTATATAAATTTGATGAATATTTAAACGAAATAAATTTGTCATCATAAGTTATTAAGTTGGTATTTTGATAGGATATTGAATTATTATTCAGCTTATTTGAATAATTAAACCCATAATAAAAAGCAATAAAGGGGAATACAATAAATACAATTAAAGCAAGAGTTTTTGATAATGTCGTAATTGTAGTTAATTCTTTAGGTAGTTTTGATTTCTTATTGAACATTATTTTAATTTTAACAAAATTATTCTGATTCTAAAGCATTAAGATAAATATCTAACGATCTATTAACAGCATCTATAATAATCTTATAATAATCAGTATAGTGATTGGTCAGTTGAGCCTTTTCAATTGAATTAATATATTCTAATCTATCCTCATTTTTAATTATTGCAGAAGGAAATCCATTTTGAAGTAAGATCAAATTCATTAATAATCTTGCTGTTCTGCCATTGCCATCTACAAACGGATGAATTGTAACAAGTTTTAAATGTGCATCAGAAGCAATTTTTATAGGGTGGTCTGTGTTGTTTGAAGTAAGCCAGTTTAAATAATTTTTCATTAATTCAGAAACTTTAACTGAATTTGGAAAAACCACGTTAGAACCCGCAACACGTACTGAAATATTTCTATACCTACCTGCGTTTACATCATCGATTCCACTTAAAATATAACTATGAATCTTTAAAATATCATTTTCTGCTATCTCTGTACGAGTTTTATTTTTCAATGTGTTAACAAAATCAAAAGCTAAAGCATGGTTTTTTGCTTCTAACTGTTCAACCAAGGTCTTACCACTAACTGTTGTTCCCTTTTCAATAACCATTGCAGTTTCTTGTCTTGTTAATGTATTTCCTTCTATCGCGTTGCTTGTATATGTTAGCTCTACCCTAAACCAATCATCTAAATTTTTTATAAGTTCAACTGGAAAAGGCTTAAATTTATCAAGACGGATTTTTTTATCGGAAAGTAATTTATAATCTGATTCTAAGTTCATAATAGATTTATTATAGTGGACATTTAGTGCTAATACTAGAGAATTTTAGGCAAAGTTAGTTTTTCCTAAATATACCATTTCAAAACTTTCAAGCTGTTGCTTAATTTTCTCCAGAACCTTCTTTGCATTAAGCTCTTTTTCTGTATTGTTTTTGGTAATAATTTCCATTTTTAAATATAGTGGTCGGGGTAGCTGGACACTTCGACAAGCTCAGTATTAATACCAGCTACTATTTTATCCTCCTTCAACATACTCAGGATTTAGCTTTACTCAATTTTTTAAGTTTATTTATATTTCCATCAATTAAAGCTTTTTTCTTTTCTTTAGTCCAACTTTTCAATTGTATTTCTCTATCTTTTGCATCTTGTTTTTTGTTATATTCTTCAGAGTAAACTAAATCTACCCTAACAAACTTTTTAGTATAAATATTTTCTTTATTTCTATGTTGGTCTAATCGTCTACTTAAGTTATCTGTATAACCAACATAATATAATTTATTTTCACAATTTAGAATATATACAAAAAACATTTCTAGATTAATTAAATCAAAAAGCTTTAATTGTACAAACAATATTTATAAACTTAGACCAATCCTGAGCATGTCGAAAGATGGTCGGGGTAGCTGGACTCGAACCAGCGGCCTCCACGTCCCAAACGTGGCGCGCTAGCCAACTGCGCCATACCCCGCCAATTTAAAAATCTACGAAAATCCATTATAACCTAATAAACTATAAAATATAGTTTACAGAAATTATTTCGTACCTAAATTGTTTCCAAAAAATCCTCAACTGTGTCGTAACTCTCATTAAATATTTTGTCACTTGTCCATCAAGCTTAGCTTGATGTTTGGCTTGCCATGTACCCAACGTGATACATAGTGGAGCGGGTAGGGGGAATCGAACCCCCATCCTTTGCTTGGAAAGCAAACATAATAGCCACTATACGATACCCGCATTTTTCAATGTAGTCATTTTATACCTTTCACACCTAATTTGGCAAACAACTAATAAGAAAACTTAAATATTTAACACTACTCCATGAGCTCCATTTTCACTAACCGAGATAGGAGTTACCCTAATAAACTTTGCTTTTTCATGAAACTCTTCAATATTGTTTGCTCCACTATAACTTAAACCTGATCTTATTCCTTTTTCAATAACTGAAAGAATATCATTTACAGAACCTTTATAAGGTACAAATGATTCTGTCCCTTCTACGTATTTCACATAATCTTGAGTTTTATCAATATGGAATTTATGAAACTGCTTATTCTTTTCTGTAGCACTTGTTGATGCGTTATAAGCTTTATATTTTTTTTCATTAACCTCTTTTATCTCCCCTGGTGCTTCATCTGTACCTGCAAGCTGACTTCCTGTAACTACAGCGTTTGCTCCAGCTGCTAATGCTTTAACCATATCACCTGAAAGCTTCGTCCCTCCATCAGTAATAACTATTCGGCCATACTCTTTTGCTGCTCTGTATGCCTCAATTGTTGCCGTAATTTGCGGAACACCAAATCCTGTTACTTTTCTTGTTGTGCAGATTGTTCCTGGTCCAACGCCAACTCGTACTGCGTCAGCTCCAGCTTCAAATAAATCTCTTGCTCCTTCGTATGTTGCAATAACTCCTGCTATTACCTCTAAATCTTTATATTCTTTCTTAATTTTTCGTACAAAATCTAATGACTTTTTCATGTGTCCATGCGCTACATCTATAGTAACCGCAGGTATCCCCATTTCTGCAAATAATCTAACCCTTTCAAGATCAATTTCTTTTACACCAACTGCAGGTATTGTTAAAGCATTTTGATCTAAAACTTGTTTTACCTCTTTAGCTTGTAGCTCAGGAGTTAAAAAACGTGGGTAAAAGCTTATGCCACCATATTTATACATTGCAATAGCCATCTCAACCCCTGTAACTGTATCCATGTTAATTGCTATTACCGGAAATTTAAGTTTGATACTTTTTGTAATATGAGTTTCAAGATTTACATCTTCGCGAGAATTTATTTCGGAGTATTGAGGAACAAGAAGAACATCGTCATACGTTAAGGCTAAAGAAAAATTATCCATTAGATTCTCCTAATTTAGTAACGCTTTTAAAATTACTATATATTATGAGCAGAGTA
>JAQBTZ010000015.1 GCA_027624675.1 bacterium | reverse complement strand
TTCTGCTGCTATAAGTTCAATTAATTTAGCCAAAAGTTTATTAAAGGATATAGATGGTACTTCTTCACGTATTGATACACGTGAAATTGATGGTATTGTCGGAGTATTTGATGGTAAAGACTTGGTAACAGAGTCAGGTGAAAGGTTAGAGGTACCTGTTAATTATGCAAGTAAATCTAAGATTGTTTTTGGAGATACCTTAAAAATGGTTGAAGATGATGGGAAAAAACTTTTTAAACAGATTGAGAGAGTAAAAAGATTAACTAAGACTGGTATTATCTCTAAACAAGGTGGTGAAATGGTTGTAGTTACAGGGGACGGCACTTATAAAATATTACAGGTTGCAGTTGAATTTTATAAGCTTACCGAGGGTGGTCAGGTTCAGGTTTTGGTTCCAGAAAATAATATTCATGCACCGTTTGCAACAATAGATAAAAATTTAGAAGAGTCTAATGATATTGTACCAGTTAATAAAGTTGCGCTTAAATCAGTTATCAAGAAAGAAGAAGAGGAAGTAGTTAAGAAAGAAGAAGTTGTTAAAAAGGTTGAACCTAAAGTTGTTGAGAAAAAAATAGAAGTTAAAGTAGAGTTTAAACCAAAAGTTATAGAAAGACCTAAGTACTCTAGTTCAACGCTATCTACCCCTAAAAAAGTTGAGACAAAAACTAGTGCTATTAAGCCTGCACCTAGAAAAACATCAATTAGTGCAATTGTAGATAAGGAAAAACCAAAAACAAGTAAATTGGTTAATGATGAAAACTCTATTTCAAGAATTATCGGGGATGATGATTTAAGGTAGGGGGTATTTAATTTTCAATTTTTATTTTTCAATTTTTAAATATTGATCATTTAAACTTGATTTCGAATTGTAAATTTTTAATTTCAAATTCTCCTGTCTTTCTCTAGATATCTTCGTCTTCTTCGTTGTCTTTGTTATCTTCTTCCATATCGTCATCTTCATGCTCATCAGTATCATCTTCTTCAATCTCAATCATTCCTCCTACCATCTCACGAGCTTTCACATCTACCTGGTTTTCAGTAGTTGTCATATCTATCTCATCCTCTATTAATTCTTCTTCACCCTCACCTATAAATGGTATTATGTCAGATTTTGAAGAGTTGAAAATTGATTTATCAGTTTTTATAAGTAGGGATATGTAACCTTTTTTCTTTCCTATTACTGTTGCCTTAATCTCAGAGTCTTTGAGGTTGTTTTTGATAATTTTGGATGCAATATCAATAGAAAGGTATCCAATAAAATTCTCAAATTCATCATAAACACTAATTTTTCCGTGGATCTTAACTACTAAAGATTGTCCAATACTAAGGTTTTTGCTTTTTATCGATTTTCCAGATATCTTAATATTTGTATATGCTGATGTTCCAGGCTCTTTAATGAGGTTAGATGAATCAATTGTTGAATTTACATTAGATTTTGGTGATAATATATTTTTTTTGGCAACCTTGTTGTTAGGATCCATTTTTAACACATTTTTGAAAATTTTACTTGCTTTGTCTTTTTCATTTAGAGCAAGATATGCTTTTCCTAACCTGTTTAAAGCAGGGATATTAACTTTATCAATCTTAATTATCTCTTTATTTGTTTGAATAGCTTCTTCCCACTCATTATTAAGTGAATAATCAATCGCCATCTGTTCTAGTTTATCTAAACTGTCCATAAGATAAGAATATTAATACATAAACAATATTAATGCAACTTTAGATCAGATACTAGTATTTAGTATGTAATTCATACAAGATACTAGAGTTCACTATACAAGATACAATATACATTATACAATTTGAACTATGTCAGGTCATTCTAAATGGTCAAATATAAAACATAGAAAAGAGGCTCAAGATAGCAAGAAAAATAAGTCTTTTTCAAAGATTAGTAAGTTTATTACAGTTTCTGTAAAAAAATCAAATCCTGGTGCCATTAATGCCGAAGAGCTTTATTCAAATCCGATTGGATCAGTTTCCTTAGCAATTGACCAGGCAAGATCAGCAAATATGCCTAAAAGTAATGCGATTAAGGCTATCGAAAAGGGTTTAGGTAAAGATGGAGGAGGGGAGTTATTTGAGATTACATACGAAGGATATGGTCCTAAGGGGTTAGCTGTTATTGCTGAGTGTGTAACTGATAATAAAAATCGAACAGTTTCAGAACTCAGAATGATATTTTCAAAGGCAGGGGGCACACTTGGAGAGTCTGGTTCAGCAGCCTATATGTTTAACGACGTAGATGGTCATAAAGTTGCAAATTTTAATATTGAGGTTTCAGCTGAGGATAGTGAAAAAGTACAGGAATTTATTGATACTTTAGAAAACCATGAAGATGTGCAACAGATTTTTCATAATGCGAGGTTTGATTAAAGTAGGGGAGTAACAAATATAATGGACACAAAATTTACTCATTTTAGATTGTATACAAAAAGTACTCGATTTTTCAATATAATTCTTGATAAAAGGGGAAGATTTATATTATCTTCATTGATACAGATGATATTGTTCTATTTGTTTAGGGACTATTTGTATCATCCATTTTATTTCTTTGTCTTTATTCTTGGCACCTTTCTTATTCAACTTATAACTTTATGGAGTAGTGAGGTAAAAAGTAAGTTATGGGTTTATTTATTTGGCATATTTTTAAACGTTTCGCTAGTTTTATTTTATAGTGTATACCCTCAACTAAAACCTTCTTTAAAGGTTGCGTATAGTTTAATCTTAGGATCATTTAATTATGTGTTTTTAGTCACGTCTAATGTGTTTTTAGTTACTTTTGAAAGGGGTAGAAAGATACCATTAATTAGAGCATCTTTAACACTTAACAGCATCTTAAATTTATTTATTCTTTTCTTTTTCTATTTAGCAAGTATAAAATTGTGGCCTAATGTATTGATTCAATCTTCATTAATCTTTTTTTCTACTTTTGCTGTGTCTTGGTACTACCTTTATGTTAATAATATAGAGATTGAACGAAATAAGAATTTTGTTTTAGAAAGTTTTTTAATTTCGGTACTAATAACTCAAACATTCTTTGTTTTAATTTTTAAGCAGCTTAATTTTTTTTACATTGCACTTTTATTAACAATAGCTACATATACGCTAAACGATTATATGAAACATTATCTAAATTATTCACTTAAAAAACAGATAATAATCTCATATGTTTTTATTAATTTAGTTGTTTATACAATAGCCATTTTATCAAATCAATCACTTTAATTTAATTTGTTGTAGGGGAGGGGAGTGGCACCCTATAGTATATTGTGCTAACCACATTTAACGATAAAATACTATAGGGCTTTTGTCATACTTTGTCTATTTTGCTTTTAGTAGGCCAAAAACATGTAATTGTTGATAACTAATAGGGTTAAGCTAATTGCCAAACAATTAGCAAAGAAATAGCTTTTAATTAGCTTTAAAAAAACTAATAAATACTTATTAAATGTTATTTAATTTATTTTTTTGTTATTTTTGTTCTGGTCTATTCTCTGGCACTTATCTGTGGTAATCCCCATGTTATTGCATATTACGTCGTTAAACATACATTTAACGGCGCGGTATATGTATCTTCTCTACGTGTTCTTTCTTCATAGTTATTACATTACTTTCATTTTTTAATATAAGTTTGAAAATTAAAAGTTAATTGTTTTATGTTTTTATATTTAAGTCTACTTTTGTGTATTAATACTTCCCTCTTTTTTATTTTTCAAGTTACCTCCTTATATCACTTTTAAATAAACTCCTCTTAAAACCGATTGTAGAAGGTCAGTATCCGTAATGTATTGAGGTTGTTAGATTTGAAGGATAGTTTTGATTTCTAATAAAGTAAAATTGTTAATTAGTTTATTTTTTTCTTCTATAAATACCAACACTATCAACCCTCGGGGTTGACAATGGCTTGGTTAAGGGATTTTATTTTTAGATTATGTATCGCGTCGTAAAACGCTTTACAAAAATTAAGAAAAAGTAAATACTTAGTATATGCCTGATAAAGAAATTAAAAATTTAAATTCATATCTGTCACACCTTAAGGTAGATTTTTTAGAGTACTGTGAGATCGAGAAAAATTTAGCAGTAAGTACCTTGAAAATGTATGATTTTTATCTTTCCAAATTTATTGAATGGCTAAACGAAAATCAGATAATTATTTCTGTGCCATTGGATATAAACGAGGACATTATAAGAAAGTACAGAGTATACCTAAACCGAAAGATAGGTAAGACTAGTGGGCAGTTATTGATGAAAAGGTCACAAAAGACTCATTTGGTTACACTGCGAGCCTTTTTAAAGTACTTAGGTGCTGTAAAGGATTTTGATGTTGTTCCCCCAGACAAAATAATTTTAGGAAAAGCTGAGGCTACCGAACCTAAGTTTTTAAATGAATCACAATTAATGGATATATTAACAGGCCCTGATATTACAACTGAAATTGGGTTAAGGGATAGAGCAATTATGGAAATCTTGTTTAGTACAGGTTTGCGGGTCTCAGAGCTTACGTCGTTAAACCGAGACCAGATTAATATTGAGACAAGTGAGTTTAGTGTAATTGGTAAAGGAAGAAAAGTTAGGGTTGTATATATGACAGATAGATCGAAAGATTGGCTTATTAAGTCTTTAGATACTAGAGGTGATAAGTTTACTCCCCTCTTTATTCGTTACTCTGGTGCAAAGCCTGATATGGAGAGTTTTGAAAATGATGGTGAAAACTTAAGATTAACTGCTAGATCAGTTCAGCGGATGATTAAAAAATACTCATTAATGGCTGGAATTAGTGTTGACGTTACGCCACATGTTTTTAGACACTCTATGGCTACAACTTTACTTCGAAATGGAGCAGATTTACGTAGTGTTCAAGAATTATTAGGACATAGCAATGTTTCGACCACTCAGATTTATACTCATGTTACAAATAAGCAGTTAAAAGAAACACACGAAAAGTTTATGGGAGGGTAGTTCTTGATAAGAAAGCTACTGCGTCGTTAAATATCACCAACACCTCGGGGGTGTTGGTAGATTTTTAACCAAGGGATATTTTTAAAGTCGCTATCAAAAGTTGCTATTTTTTTAATTTTCTCTTTTTTGCAATAATAAGCATGATATGCATCGAAGGTTTTTAGGTTGTGTTTTGCAGAGATTTTTGTTATTTCTAAAATATCTGATTTTGTAAATTCAATATCTTTATATTCTATACATGAAATCATTAATAATGATTTCATTTGTGACTCTAGATTTTTGGTTTTCTTTTCTCTAATTAATTTATAATGAAATTCATTAATAATGTAAGAGTTGATTATCCCCTTAATATTTTGATTTGTAAGTGTTGAAAGAATTTTTTTTGCTTCGTATTGATGTTCCGAAGTTTCATCGAAATAGTATATTAAGACGTTTGTGTCTATAAATATTTTTTCATTAGTCATATACGCCCTCCAGTTCGTCATCAAGTTCTTCTGGCGTCATATTTTTAGTCCCTAAGTTCATTGATCCTGCAAGTTTGTTAATTATTTCCATATCCCTTGCAATTCTTTCTTTCTCAGAATCAATTTTTTTAATATTACCAAGTAAAATCTTATCCCCTGGCTTTATATCAAGGTAACTTGGAATTGTAATAACATTGCTATTACCACTTTTGTATACGGTTAGTGGTTTGTCTTTTAGTTCAAATATTTGGGGTTTCTTTTTTGTGTAATCTTTTTTATTTACCATTACATTATTATATTTATGTCATGGTAAAATGTCAAATCAAAAAAAATGCGTCGTTAAATACCACCAACACCTCGGGGGTGTAGGTGTGGTTTACTCTACCTTATCTCTAACAAATCTTTCAAATTTTAACTGTCTTTCAAGTTGTATAAGTGTTTCCTCATCCATTGTTTCTTTATCGTATTTTTCTTCTGCTTTTTTAACTGCCTTTTCTATCTCCTCTTTAATTGCTTTTTCACTAGGCACTCCCCTATCAACAAGTATCGAGACTTTGTTATCTGAAACTTCTATTATCCCCTTATCTATAAATATTTTTTTTGTTTCTAACGCAGTTACTATATTTACCTCACCAATTGCTAATATTGTTACTAGGTTTTGATGATTTGGAAGTATCGTTATCTCGCCCTCAATTGTTGGTACTGTAACTTGTAATGTATTATCTGATTCAAATATTTTTTCTTGTTTTGTAACTATTTCTAGGTTCATTAGATATTAAATTTATCATCAATTAATATTTATGGAGTACGGAAGTTGTGTAAGGTTTTCATAAATGCCACACACTTCCTCGTTCTCGCAAAACGAATATTATATTTTACTTTAAAGAACAAAATCTTATGTTTTGCTCCGAAAGCCTCCAAAATATCAATTGCTGATAAAGTAACAATTACTTCTACTTATTCTTTTTCCGCTGACTTTATTACTTCGTCTATACTACCTTTCATATAAAATGCGTTTTCTGGTAAATGATCAAGTTCTCCTGTAAGTATCATATCAAAACCTTTTATTGTGTCGTTAATCTTAACGTAAGTTCCTGGTGTTCCAGTAAACTGCTCTGCAACATGGAAAGGTTGTGTTAAAAATCTCTGGATTTTTCTGGCTCTTGCTACTATTAATTTATCATCATCGCTTAATTCTTCTATTCCCAGTACGGCAATAATGTCTTGTAGGTCTTTGTACTTCTGTAATACAGTTTGTACTGCTCTTGCTACCCTGTAATGGTCTTTTCCGACAATCTGTTCGGTTAATGCTGTAGAGCTTGATCCTAGTGGGTCAACTGCAGGGTATAGTCCTTGTTCTGCAAGTGCTCGCTCTAAAGAGATTGTAGAGTCAATATGTGCAAATGTTGTAGCAGGAGCTGGGTCGCTGTAATCGTCAGCTGGTACATATACTGCCTGAAATGATGTTACTGATCCATCAAGTGTTGATGTAATTCTTTCTTGTAGGTATCCCATTTCTTGGGCTAATGTTGGCTGGTATCCGACAGCACTTGGCATTCGCCCTAAAAGAGCAGAAACCTCAGAACCTGCCTGTGTAAATCTAAATATGTTATCAATAAATAATAAAATATCGCGTCCTTCGTTATCTCTAAAGTATTCTGCCATTGCAAGTCCTGTTAATGCTACTCGCATTCTAGCTCCTGGTGGCTCGTTCATCTGTCCAAATACTAGTGCTGTATTTTTAAGTACTCCAGAGTCTTTCATTTCGTGGTATAGGTCGTTTCCTTCTCTTGTTCTTTCTCCTACTCCTGCAAATACCGAGTATCCACTATGTTCTGTTGCTAGGTTATATATAAGTTCTTGAATAATAACTGTTTTTCCAACTCCTGCTCCTCCAAATGCTGCAACTTTTCCTCCTTTTAAAAATGGAGTTATAAGGTCAATAACTTTTATACCTGTCTCAAGTAGCTCAGCTTTTGTTGATTGTTTTGTTAACGGAGGCGGATCTTGATGAATTGATCTAGTTTCGGTAGCATTAACTGGTCCTAGTCCATCAATCGGGTTTCCTACAACGTCAAACATTCGGCCTAGTACCGCTTTGCCAACTGGTACTGTAATAGGCATTTTTGTATTTATAACCTCTTGTCCTTTTTTTATTTTATCTGTTGAGTCAAGTGCAATTGCTCGAACTACTCCCCCACCCAGATGTCTTGCTGTTTCTAAAACAAGTATTGATTCATTTTCTCTTTCGATGTTTAACGCGTCGTAAATTGCAGGTATCTCTCCTTCAAATTTAACATCTATTACTGGTCCAAATATTTGTGTTACTTTTCCGTTCATATCAAATGTATATTGCCTGCCTTCGCAGGTAAATATCCTATACTAATTACTACTAATTGCACCACTTGCTACTTCTAATATCTGGTTTGTAATTGAAGCCTGTCTTTCTTTGTTATATTCAAGTGCAAGACGAGATGCTAATTTCTTAGCATTATCTGTAGCATTTTTCATTGCTATCATACGTGCAGAATGCTCACTTGCCAAGCTTTCAAACAAAAATTGCTGTAGCTGTGTTTCTATAAAATGTGGCATTAAAAAATCAAAGATCACATTTGCAGATGGTTCAAATTTGTATGGATTCTTATTTATTGATTTTTCTTCTTCTTGGTTTATTAAATTATTATCTATACTTTCGATTGGTAAAAGTGGTAGGTATTTTGCTTTTTGTACTGCTGTACTTATAAAGTCAGTATAAATTACTGAGATATTAGAATAATTTTCGTCGGAATATTTTTGGTTTATTAAGTTTATTAAAACTGAAAGCTTAAACTCTGATGTTTTTGATTCTAGGTTTTCAAACTCTGCTATTACATTAAGGTTTAGTCTTTTTAAAAATTGTGCGCCTTTTTTTCCTATACACACAAAATCACTGTCCTTGTTTTTAAATACAAGTTTTCTAACGTTGCTAATTAAAGATCCAACAAGCCCTCTATCAGGTGTAATTAAGATTACTAATTTCTTTTCCGAGGATTTTAGGATTAGGTATGGGTGAGATAAATCACTAGAAGCATTTTTTGTGTTTGCTAAAATCTCATTTAGTTTTTTAGAGTAACTTAGGGTTTTACTAGCATTATCTTGTGCTTTTTTTAGTCTGCTTGCACTAACCATTTGCATGGCCTTAGTTATTTGTGAAATATTTCTCACCGATTTAACTCTTCGTTTTATATCTCTTGCACTTGCCATTTATATTTACAGACTAAAATTTTCTAATACATTTTTAATTTCTGCCTCAATCTCTTCTGTAATTTTCCCTTCTTTTACTATTGCTTGTAGTATAGACTCTTTTTTCGTAGCTCTTATAAAGCTCAAAAAATTTGATTCCCAAATCTTAATATCTTGTTGCTGTATATTATCTAAGTAACCATTTACTCCTGCATAAATTGAGATAATTTGTTCTTCGACCGGTAGTGGTGTATATTGGTCTTGCTTTAGTAGCTGCGTAACTGTAGCTCCTCTTGCAAGTTTATCTTGTGTATCTTTATCAAGATCTGATCCAAACTGTGAAAATGCTGCAAGTTCTCGGTATTGAGCTAGATCAAGTCTCATTTTACCTGCTACCTGTTTCATTGCTTTAATTTGTGCTGATCCACCTACTCTTGATACTGATGTTCCGGCATTAACTGCAGGGCGCATTCCACTAAAAAACAGGTCAGCATCTAGGTATATCTGCCCGTCGGTAATTGAGATTACGTTTGTTGGAATATATGCTGAAACATCACCCTCTTGTGTCTCGATTATTGGAAAGGCTGTAAGTGATCCTCCACCTTTTTCATCACTTAGCTGTGCTGATCTTTCAAGTAATCTTGAGTGTAGGTAAAATACATCTCCTGGGTATGCCTCTCGTCCTGGGGGACGTCTTAATAATAATGCCATCTGTCTGTATGCCCAAGCCTGTTTTGTAAGGTCGTCGTAAATTATAACTGCATCCATTGCATTATCCATAAACCATTCACCAACTGCAGTACCTGTATATGGAGCAATATATTGCATTGCTGCAGTTTCATCTGGGCTAGCATAAACAATTGTTGTCCATTTAAGTGCGTCTACCTCTTTTAATTTTTCTTTAATAAGGGCAACTTTCGAAGCTTTTTGTCCAACTGCTACATATACACAGTAAACAAGTTTGCCTTCAATCTCTCCTTTTTCAATTCTGTTGTTTTGATTTGCCTGTGAAATGATAATGTCTATGCCTACTGCAGTTTTACCAGTTTGTCTATCTCCAATAATTAACTCCCTCTGACCACGTCCAACTGGTACGATAGCGTCTATCATCTTTATTCCGGTCTGTAACGGTCTATTAACTGATTTTCGATAAATAACACCTGGTGCTTTTCTTTCAACTGGATAATTAACGCTAGATTGTATTTCAGCTTCTCCATCAATAGCTTGGCCTAAAGCATTTACAGTTCTGCCTAACATCTCTTTTCCAACAGGGATTTCAAGTACCTTATTTGTTGCTATAACTTTATCACCCTCTTTTATCTTTGTTTCATTTCCCATGATAACAACACCTACTTTTAAGTTCTCAATATTAAGTGCCATTCCATAAACGTCTGCTTTTTCAAAGTACACAAGTTCGGACGATCCCACGCTACCAAGTCCGGAAACTTCTGCAATACCATCACCAACTGTTAATACCTCGCCTACGTTTTGTGTTTCTGAATTAAATTCTAAATTTTTAAGATCGTTTATTATTGATTCTGATAAATTCATGTAAATTTCCTTAAATTGATTTTTTTATTACTTTTATTTTTTTATTAGTTGTTAAATCGATCTCTTCGTCTTTATACTTAATAATCATTCCCCCTATAATTGTTTCATCTATTATCTGCTCAACCTTAATTTCTTTACTA
>JAQBTZ010000014.1 GCA_027624675.1 bacterium | reverse complement strand
TTTAACTCCCCTACTTCAAAATCTAGATCGTCGTGTATTACCAATATATCTTTTGGTTCAATTTTATAAAAATCAGAAACTAGCCTTACACTATCTCCTGATAAATTCATGTATGTTTGGGGTTTAACCAACAAGGTCAGACCCAGCTCAGCTGGGTCTGACCTTAATTCCGCTAGAAACGATTTAAACTTGTCTTCTTTTTTAAATTCAACATCAAGTTTTTTTGCTAAAGCATCTAAAATTATAAAGCCAATATTATGACGGGTGTAAATGTATTTTTCGCCTGGATTACCAAGTCCAACTATTAATTTCATTAATGATCGTCCCCCTCGTGGTGGACTCCTAAAACATGCAATATGCCATGTGCAGAAAGTTCTGAAACCTCCTCTTCAACTGTATTTTCAAAATCTTTTGCCTGTCTTTTTGCCTGTTCTAGGTTAACAAAAACCTCACCTAATAAATTAGGATCTTGTCCTTCTACACCTCTACCATCATAATTAAACGACAAAACATCGGTTGGATAATCTTTATCTCGAAATTGTTTATTTAACTCTTGAGATTTTTTATCTCCTATAAAGTTTACAGATATACTTTGTCCATGTTTCATTGGTTTATTGTGCTTTCTGGTATCTTTTATATCGTTTTATGTTTGCAGCTCGTTCTTTTTTTCGCTCTTTTTTAATAAGTGATGGTTTTTTGTAAAATTCTCTATCTTTAACTTCGTCAATTAAGCCTGATAGTTGTACCATTCTGCTAAATCGTTTTAAAGCCTGATCAAAAGACTCTCCGCTCTCAATTTTTATGTTCATAACAAAACAAAAAGTGTTAAACACCTCCTTACTAATAATTAACTGTTTTTTACTGATATTTTATATATTGTAACAAAATATTATTTTCTTTGAAAGAATTTTCTAACCTAGTGGTTTTTCAAGCCCTGAAATTATATGCATATGCTCGTGATCAAAGTGCGCATAACCTGGTGCATTTACTAATAGCTGGTAATTTGGTGAGATTTTTAGCTCTTCTACAACTAACTTCTGAACTTTAAAAAAGTTTTCCCACACATCAAAATCTAAACCTAACAAGCTATCTTGTTTTGAGATATGAATTTTTGGAATTAATAGTAAATGGATTGGTGCTATAGGAAACTTGTTTTTAATTACGATAAAATCTTCGTTTTCAAAAACTTTTTCTGCAGATTCTTCGTTTTTTACTATCTTACAAAATAAACAATCTTTCATAGTTAAGAGTTTAAAGGTCAGACCCTGCTAGCAGGGTCTGACCTTATTCTTCATAAACTTTCTTTACCTATAATAATTCTTTCTGGTATTCCAATTAAATCAGCATCTGCAAATTTCTGCCCTGCACTAATATTTAATCTATCATCAAACAGTACATCTATACCTTTGTCTGTTAATTCTTTATATTTTTCTTGTGCAAGCTTTGTAACCTCCTCATTATCTAAACTTAACCCTATAATATGCACGTCAAATGGACTTACTTCTTTTGGCCAGTTGATCTTGTTTTCCTGTGATAATAACTCAACTATTGTTCCCATTAATCTACCTGGACCAATACCATAACAACCCATTATTACATCGTTTCTTTCTCCTTTGTCATCTGTGTACTGTAACCCTAAAGCACTTGAAAATCTGTTTCCAAGTTTAAAAATATTTCCTATTTCTATTGCTTTTACCTTTTCTAAATCCTCTTTTTTTAACCTTAAATCGTTTAATACCTGATCATTATAAACTTCGTCGTTAATTGCTATGTTTTTTTCTTTTGATATATAAATAGTATCTTCTCCTGCAGCAGAAACAGTCTGAAATTCATGACTAAACTTGCTAAATATTCCACCACTTGCAAAAGTTTTGTAGGTTTTAGCACCTATTCCACATCTTTCAAATATTTTTGTGTATGCTACTGCAACTTGTTCATAAAATGTATCTAAATCTTCTTGATTTTTACTAAAAGAGTACATATCTTTCATAATAAACTCTCGTGTTCGCATTATTCCTGATTTTGCTCTTAGCTCGTTTCTAAATTTATTCTGAAATTGATAGGTATAAACAGGTAAATCTTTATATGAATTTATATGCTGTTTCAACATAACAACCATTGGCTCTTCGTGTGTATTTGCAAGCCCAACCTCGCCTCCTGCATTTAACTTACTCTTAAACCAAATACCAACTTTTTTATCATCCCATCTATCAGTTTTTTGCCATATTGTTGGATCTTGTAAACTACCTAAAAGCACTTCTTGTCCACCTATTTCGTTCATTTCTTGTCTAATTATATTTATTATCTTGTTTAACACCTTAAGTCCTAGTGGAAGGTAAGAATAAACCCCCGCCATCTCTTTATTAATAAACCCACCTCTAATTAAAAGTTGAGCGTTATTACTAACCTCGTCTTTTGGTGCGTCTTTTTTAGTTTTTGTAAATAATTGTGATTGAAGCATTTTATTAGTATATCGTATTGAGTATATAGTATCTAGTATGTTAAAAAACAAAAAGGGCGGAGCTTAAAAAGCTCCGCCCTTACAAAAATCAAACAATTTAAATTTACTCAGTTACTGTCAAAGTCCCTACCATACCATTTGCTCTGTGTTGTCCTACCGAACAGTAATATTCAAAACTACCTACCTGATCTGCTACAAACTCAACACTTGTTGTTGCATCTGTATTAACCTGTGTTGTTTTTGCGTTAAACTCATCAACTACAAAATTATGAGATCCATTTGTGCTCTCAAAATTTACCTTTACAGCCTGACCTTTTTTAACTGTTATTGTGTTTGGTAAAAACTTAAAATTTTCACCTGTAACATTAATTACTACTGTATTTACATCCGACTCCACCATTGCCTCATTTGCTCCACTCTCTTTAATCATCTCTGCCTGAATTTCTTCCATATTTTTTGATTCATTTACCTCAGGTGTTGGAGTCTCCATTGCCTCTGCACCTAGATCTTTGTTTTCTTCTGTCATTATTATTGTGTCACCGGATTTATTATTGCTCATTACAAATCCTGCAACTCCTAAAACCCCAATCAATATTAAAGCTCCAGTTAAATACATCGTTTTGTTAGAAGTGCTAACTTCTGTTTTTATCTTATCCATAATAATTTTTATTACTTAATACAACTTTCAATATTACATGAAATTTTAAAATCGCCAAACACTTTTTTAAGATTGAAAAATGGGTATAAAATCCATATGTTCAAACCCACTTTTTTTCCATAAATTAAAGGTTTTGTACTTAATGTAATCTATAACAACCACATCTTTCTGGTCTATATACCCACTTATATTTGGATAAATCAAAACCAAGTATCTAACTGTACCTTTTGAAATTTGTCCAAGCTCAAACAAATCTGTAGTAAATTGTTGATTGATATATTCGTCGTATTGACCTGGTAGTTTAACTTTCATAATTATCTCGGGTTGTAATATCTTGTTATATACCATAAGATCAGCCATATAGGTGTGTTTAGATTTTTTCTCAACCACCTTAATATCCATTGCAAGTTGACTAGCCCTAAAACCATAAATCTGAATTAAATCTAAATACATCGAGATTTTTGTGTTATAGCTTGGATCTTTTGAGTCAAAAAAACCATCTTTTAGAAAGATGGAATAAGTACTTGTTGAAATGGACAGTGTTTTTGTCATGATATTTTAGCAAGATCAAACAGCTTTAATCCTTGAATACGATTAAAATGTTTAACATCAGCAGTTACAAGCTGTAAATTATTAATAATACAAGTAGAGGCAATAATGGCATCGGTTAAGATTGGAATCTCGTTTTTCGCAACCATTACACCTGCCTTAATTGCAACTTCAGAATCAATCTCAAAGAATGAAAAAAAACTGTTAAACATATCCCTTGCCCACATATATCGTTTTATACTTCTCATCTCAAGTCCTGCAAAATATTCCCCAACAACAATATCATTAACATATAATTCGATTTCTCTTCTTTCTTGAATCTCAACAAGTTTCAGCAATATATCTGTATCCCCTCTACCAAAATTTATTATTATGTTTGTATCTACTAAAACTCTTTTCATATTAATTTAGATTTCTATCTTTAATTTTATTAAGACTTTCTTTCTCCAGCTTGTTTCTTCTAATTTTTTCAGTATATGCAAGACCATCTAATCCTCCAAAATCGTCCTTAAAAGCACCAAAATACTTACGAGCAAGCTGCGAGTTAGAATATTCTTGATTATATGGCACAACCTTTGCAATAGGTTTCCCGTATTTAGTAATCTCAATTTCTTTATTTTTAGATACAACAAGATCAAGGTAACTTGATAAATTATCGCGAAGTTCGAAACTGCTTACAGATTTCATAATCTCTTTATTATGTACAACATTTTAAATGTTGTCAAGCTGTACAACATGCTATTTTTGAGTTTTTGGAAATTAGGAGTGCATTTAACGGCAACAATTGTTGACAAAACGTAACACATTATGTTACATTATTATTAATGTCTAACTCAATTATTGTAAAGGATTTAGTCTGGGATAAATGGAATAGAGTACACATTGAAAAACATAACCTAACACCAAAACAGGTAGAACAAGTTTTTTTAGATAATAAAAGGGTCTACCAAAAAAGTTACAACAACAGAATAATGATTATTGGTAAATGTGGAAAACGGATAATATCTACTATAATGGCAAAAGAAGGTAAAAAATACTATGTAATAACTGCTAGAGATGCCTCTAAAGAAGAAAGACTTAATTATTATGAAAACTAAAAATACAAAACCATTACTACCTTTCAAAACAATCGCAGAAGAAGCAATGTTTTGGGATAAACATAGCTTTGCAGATTATGAACTTAAATATGGAAAACTTCATATTGCCAAAAATGAAAAATTAACACAAACAATAAATATTAAGGTTTCACCAACCTTAAAAAAAATAATTAATGACAAAGCACAAAAGAAACATTTAAACCCATCAGCATTTATTAGATCAAGATTAGTAGAAATGCTATCAAATTAAAATTGCACCCTACCCTATAAATCCTCCCCCATTCTCCTTTACCCACTTAACCCGTGCCTTATAATCCACGCACAAACTTTCAACCAAACTCCAATACTCTTTACTATGATTTAAATGTTTCAGATGGCAAACCTCGTGTATTACTACATACTCTAAAATCTCTTTTGGCATTTTTATTAAATGGTAATTAAAGTTTAAATTTCCTTTACTGCTACAGCTCCCCCACCTTGTTTTAGTGTCTTTTATCACCATTCGGTTAAAATGTACCAACAATTTGATGCAATACTTATCAACCTGCTCTACAATCTTCTTTTTCGCCTGTTTCCTATACCAAGCCTCAACTACCGCATCTATCCTTACTTTTTTAGCACCAACTATCGGCGTCGTTAAAATAAACTCCTCAAAATTAAACGCCAAGTTAGAGCTATTTAAGGTAGTTGCAAACACCTTTACTTTGTATTTCTCTCCTTGAAAAAAAAGTTCCATATTAATAGTTTAACACTACCTTGTTTGTAACCCTTGTTCGACTATACTTATGAAAGAAAGATCATATGATTTTCAAAAATAGATATAAAGACAAAACTGACGAACAGTTAGTTGAAATAGCTTTAAAAAATAAGCATGCATTAGCAGAGCTTTATGAAAGATACGTTGAGAAAATATATAGATTTGCATATTACAAAACAACAAATGTTGAGGTGGCACAAGATATTACCTCAGAAACATTTTTAAGTGCGATTAAGGCATTAAATACATTTAGACAAGACAGCAGCTTTAAAAATTACCTTTTTGCAATCTGTAAATTTAAGATTATTAATTACTACAGAGAAAAGTACAAAACTGAGCCAATTAACGAACTAGAGATACAAGACACAAGTGAGATTTTAGATGAAATTGAGGAAAAACTAGAAACAGAGAAACAAAAATTTGAAAAGATGATTAATAGTTTACCAGATGATGAAAAAATACTTTTAACACTAAGATTTGAACAAGGGATGAAGATAAAAGATATAGCAGACCAGTTAAAGTTAACCGAGTCAAACACAAAGGTAAAAATATCACGAACAGTAAGTAAACTACGAGAAAGTTATAAAGACATATGAATAATTTTGAAGACAAACTAAACATCTTAAATAGTAGTAATTTTAGTATAAACCCAAAGTTTAAAGCTAATTTATTGAAAGAAATTAGTAGTTTAAGCCAAAATAAGTTTTCTTTTATGAAAATAAACAAACTAATGTTTATCCCGCCAGTTTCTGTTGCAGTTGTAATTGCTGCAGTAACGGCTTTTTCCTCTTTTAACGGAACAAATATCTCAAGTACTGCAATGCTTGAAAGGTCTGATTCCCCGATGATGGATACAATGCCACAAGAAACTGATAGCCTATCAATTTCTGAATATGCTGGAAATAGTAAAATTGGAATAGCAAGTCCTAGCATGCCATCATTTTACTATCAAGATGAAAGAGTAAGTACATCAAAAGAAAGATACTACAATACTGACGCATACGTTGCACTAGAGGCAAAAGATATTGAAATGGTTAGTGACAAGGTAATAACTATAGTCAAAAACAGCGAAGGAATATTAGATAATTACTCGATAAACGAAGATGAAAACAGAGGAAATAGTTACATGACATTTAAAATTCCTGCTAAAAACCTTACAGATGTAACAAGACAGATTAAGCTACTAGGTTACAAGGTAGTTGCACAAAATATAAGTACACAGGACCAAACAGTACAGGTTGAGGATACACAGGGAAACACAGAAAATACAGTAGAGTACTACAACAGATTAATTACTGAACTAAATCTTGCCCTTGAAACTGCTGATTTAAATGAAAAACAAAAATTAGCGATAGAAAACCAGATACAAGAATATAAAACAATTATCGGTGATATGGAAAACCAAGTAGACGATTTGAAAAATGGACTAAGTTACTCAACCTTAACCGTAAGTGTTGAAAGAGTACAACCATTTTTTACAAGATTAACAAGTGGTGATATAGGAGGAGGATACATTGGAGATTTAATGCAAAGTGGAAGCATGGCATTTGTAGTACTAGGGTTACTACTAAGATTTGTAGGACACGTAGTGATATGGGCATTAGTTTTCGGGATTGCATGGTTACCAGTATGGTTGATTATAAGATTTGTTAGAAATAGAAGACAAGTTAACTAAAATTTTAGATGCGGGCACTTACTAAGTGCCCGCATCTTATCAAATCAATCCACTCTGCCTAAAACTAAAATACCCTTTACTACTTACTATTACATGATCAGTTAGTGCTATACCCAAAATCTCTCCTGCTTTTACAAATCTTTCAGTTAATGTAATATCCTCGCTTGAGGGCGTAAAATCACCACTTGGGTGGTTATGCGCAATTATAATCTGACTTGCAGAATGTTTAATCGCACCCTCAAATACCTCACGCGGATGGGCTGTTGTTGCATTTAAACTACCAACAGAGATTAACTCTTTTTCAATCTCTTGATTTCTACTGTTCAGATAAAAAACGTACATATGCTCTTTCTTATTATTTATAATATGTTTTAATTCTTTATAAACCTCATCAGGCACAATATATAAATTTGATTTTTTCTCTTTTAAAAGCCGTTTTCCAAGCTCAAAACAGGCAATAATTTCACAGGCCTTAGCAGTTCCTAGTCCTTTAATCTTTATTATCTCATCAATTGTTGTGTCGGTAATATTTTTAGAGTTAAATTTTTGTAATATCTCGGTTGCAAGCTCTACTGCGTTTTTGCCATTTTTACCTGTACGAAGCAATATTGCTAAAAGCTCAGAGTTAGAAAGTTTAGAAACACCGTATTTAACTAGTTTTTCTCGTGGCCTATCAAATTTAGGTAAATCTTTGATTTTTGGTTTCATAGTAATTTAACCTAGCACAAAGCCATTTCCCACCTCGGGGGTACGTATTGGCTTAAATAAGCCAATCACAGGTGTTTTTAATATCTTTACTAATCATCCCTTCATTGTCCTGCTGAAATACAAAATCCAAATACTTACTAATACTGCCATCAAACATATCTAATACAAGTTTATCACTACTTATCCTTGATTTTGGATTTTCTACATATTCTTTTAACGATGTCCAAGGAGATTTAATCAACTCTTCTGGAGAGGACAATGCCCCCGCCTCAAGATGATTTCTATGAATATACCTAGTAGTGTGTATAAATTGCTCATCTGTTGTTACAGGAACCGCTCTAAATTGAGGCAAAAATATAGGTCCCTTTCTTTCGTACTTAACATTATAATATTTAGTAAATGAATTAAGTAATCTAGACATCATAGAATTAATACCATTTTCTTTCAATTGCTTTACCAAAATATGATAGTGATTTTTCATTATGCTAAAAGCTACTACCTCAACTTGAAAATACTTTTTTAAATTAATTTTGAATAATAATTCGTCTTGTAAATCAGGTTTTAATTTCAGTGAGTCAGAATAACTAATCTGCGCTTCAGAAGATCTATAATATCTAATTAAATCAAGAAAATGAGTTCTCATTGTAAGATGACGAAACACTTGTTGTGAATCAACTGTTTTATCAAATAGATGACATAAACCACCAGTAAAAAAAGGATCTAATCTTTTTGGCATTAAATTAATAATACACCAATTATCAAAACTTGTAAATCACCCTGCAAACTTAACACCCAGGCTATTTCGTACCCCCGAGGTGGGAATTTAGTCTTGTTAAAAAAACAAGACGCAGAGCGCTAGATAACTAATCTATACTCCACGCCTTTGTACTTTTTCCTGCTTACTCAGAGAATTTATGTTCTCTTTATTCTCTATATATAAAATATCTATAGAGTTTTTTTCAGAGTACATAAAGATAATTCTCCACGTCCGATCTACCCTCCATTGAAAAAATCCTCCAAGTAACTTTTTGGTTTTGTGATGGATACTTAAATCCACCACTTTTGATAATTCTACTATATCTTGCGCAACACGTACTTTTATCTGATTAGGGATTCTTCTTGATGCAAAAAACCCCAAAGCTGCCTTTGAAAATTCTATCCCATGTAACTTCTTCAGCCCGTATTGTTCAAATTCGTCTGCCATTCTCTTCTCCTTTAATTTTTGGTTTCACTGTAATATAATAACATTCTTTCTTTCAATCTAGCTAATAAGGAGAGATTTAAAATGCAAGAGACTACTGCAAACCAATTAAATCGAGGGGACAGATTTAGACTAACACGAAATGGAGAGGTTATGATTGTAGTTTATAAAGATCCTCATGGTGCAATTTCTTAATATATGTTTAAGAGTAATTTCTACAAATGACTTTACCCTTTTAAGTTTAAAACAATCCCAAAACATCTTTAAACGTAATTAGTAGTAAAAGTCCAATTAAGATCAAAAATCCTACCTGATGAATCGTTCCCTCTACTTTTTGGCTTACAGGCTTTTTGGTTATCCCCTCCCACATAAAAAACATTAATCTGCCCCCATCTAAGGCAGGTAGTGGCAAGATATTCATTATGGCTAAAGAAAGGCTTAAAAGAGCCGTAATATCTGCTAAATTTCTAAACACTTTTGCTCCACTTGATTTAACAATTTCATCAACCACACTATATATTCCGACCGGTCCTGAAACACTGCTACCAACTGGCTCTAAACTTTTTTGTTGTACAGATGAAGCAATTAAATCTCCAAATATTGAAAACGTATAATCAATCACGTTGTACGAGTGCATAAATCCTGCAAATAATTTCTGGTTTGGCTTTTGATAATTAATAACTACACTGTCCCCTAGTCCTATCCCTATGACCGACCTTTTTAGCTCTTGGTTGTATTGTGGGGTTAAGGTAACTATTTTTATCTCGTTTGTTCGTACATTTTTAAACTCTACATCAACACTTATATCTTTTTTATCTTTTAAAATGTTTATAAGCTGCGAACTTTGTTCAATCTGTACCCAATCGTTTGATTGTGTAGTCTTAAATCTTTGCACTAAGTCACCAATTACTACTCCGCCCTTTTCTGCAGGGTAACCCTCTGCCAAATTTATAACCACCTGCCTACTCTTCGTATCTCCAAATTTAAACTTGTAATCTTTCAAAAGCATTAATGGTTCTGATTGAAAATTGTTTGTTGAAAGTAAGATATAGTAAAGGGAAACACCAAGTACTAGGTTCATAAAAATACCAGCTAGTACAATAACGCATCTTGCCCAAACTGGCTTTGACATAAAACTTTTAGGATCAGTACGTGCTGTAAATTCTGCAGAATCCTCACCATACAACTTAACAAAGCCACCAAATGGCAACCAGTTAATAGAATAAAGAGTATCACCAAACTTTTTACCCCAAGCTCGTGGTGGAATACCCCAACCAAATTCCTCTACCCAAACACCAAGTTTTTTAGCAGTGTAAAAATGCCCAAACTCATGAATTAAAACTAAAATTGATAAAATTGCGATAAAGGTTAATATTGATATAAGCATTTTGTAAGTATGTATTAATATGAAAAAAGTTTCAAGTGTTAAAAAAACTTTATTTTTCTTAAAAATTAAAGTTGTAAAATGGCTAGAGAGACTT
>JAQBTZ010000013.1 GCA_027624675.1 bacterium | reverse complement strand
ACGCCTTTTTCCAAAAAAGCTTCTATAGTTTGACGATTTGCCTTGTTAATAAGGTTTGAATGAGAGATTTTATTTTCCTTTGCATATTCAACCAAAGTTATAATGCTTTTACCTTCTAAATATGCTAAACGCTTGTGATAACTATTGGTTAAAGCTTTTGCAACAATCTCTTCCATTATAGTTGTTTTCCCCTTTTCATCAAACTCTGCAAATGCATCGTAATATTTTTGTCTATCTATAAATTTAATGTTAATAGGCACAAATCCCTCACGAATTAAAAGGTAATTATTAAGAACACGACCAATACGTCCATTACCGTCAATAAATGGGTGGGTATATTCAAAAGTTAAATGTAATTGTGCAATACGTTTTACAATGCTTATATGACTGCCCGAATTATATTCTGTTAGCATGTTTTCTAATCTATTAATAACCTCTTCTGGGGCTGGTGCAATATGATTACCAACTCGCACATATTCATTAGCTTGTCTAAATCTACCAGCAATATCATCATTAATATTTGAGATTAACATTTTATGCAGTGTTAATATAACATCAAGAGATAATTCTTGCTCTTTTGCTTTAACATCAGTGTAAGAAACAACACGTGCTAGGTTTTTAGCCTCAAAAATCTCTAGTTCAGTAATAAATCTATCAAGATCAATTTGTAATAGGATTTTTTCTGTTTCCTCTAAACTTAGTGTACTATTTTCTATGGCGTTTGAGTTATATACCTGTTCAGCAAGCTCAGCTTCGCTAATAAGCTTAATAAGGTCAAGCTTACCTGCAGATGCTTTATAATATCTTTCACGAAGAGAATTGATTTTATTAATGGCAATAGTTGAGTTTGGCATAGTATTATTATACTAATTTTCACGGTTTTTGTGCTTAAAAACGTGAAATATATACAAAGTATGGTGGTTTGTATCTATTTGGTTAAGCAATGTATACAAACTTAATAACCTATCAACAAAGGAACTATTTTCAAATTATACTTAAAATTAAGGATATTACTTTATCCTTATCCTTCGGATTACTGCTTGCAACAAGAATAGTAAGAGCGGTAAGTGCAGATGGTGTAAGCTTTGTTATATTTAAAATATTTGTTTGTTTTAAAAACCATATAAATGCAAAAGCTCCACTTCTTTTGTTTCCATCAGTAAATGGATGATTTTTTACAATAAAATATAAAAGATGTGCTGCTTTTTCTTCAATTGTTGGATAAAGCTCTTTATCACCAAATGATTGCATTACATTACCAACTATTCCAGCAATAGATCCTTTACTTCTTTCCACTCCAAACAATTCAGTTGCACTTGATTTGTAAATAAGTTCTGATTTTAGCTTAGCAAGGTTGTTAGTAAGTTTATCTGTCGTTAATTCAACTTTCTTCTTTGTTAGTTTTCCTTTTGAAAAAGCACCTTTATCATAAGCGTTTAGTGATAGCCAGGTATCTGTAAATAAAGTTATGAGTTCTATAGCATCTTGTGGATTAATATCAGAGTCTGCTGGTAAAAGTTGTTTGATTTGGTTAACTGATTTTAAAAATTGTGCATAATTTTTGACAATACGATTTTTATTTATTGCATAACCATCTACTATATAATTACTAAGAGTTTTAGTTGCCCATTTCCTAAATTCTATTGCAACTTTTGAGTTAGTTCTATATCCAACTCCTAAAATTACATCAAGAGAGTAAAGTGTTATGGGTTTATCAGAATTTGCAATATGCATTTTTTGCATATTGCTATTTTTTTCAATTTCTCCATCTTTAAATATATTATTAATATGGCGGGAAATTACGGATTGATCAACATTAAAAAGATCCACTATTTGTGCCTGCGAGGCCCACACTGTTTCGCGCGTAAAATCACCACGAAGCTCAATTGCACCAGATTTTGTTTGATAAATAATAATTTTATTATCCAACTGTTTTTTATTCATAAGTTTATTTTATTTTAAATTTATATTAAAGGCACGTCTAAAGATGTGTTTTTTACCACTAACTACAAGAGAAAATTTTGAGATTATTTGTTTCTGCTATTATCCTCAAAAGCTTTGGCAACACTTGGGCTATTAGTAGTTAATCTTTTTATTGTTAAGTCTGCCGCCTTGTTATTTGCTAGCCTTAAATTGTTATCCGATTTAAGTAAGTTTTCCTTAACCTTATTAAGATGATCAATAGTTTTGTCAATTTCTTCTATAGCTTTATAAAACTGGTCCGAGGCTAAGTTATAATTTCTAGAAAATGCATCTTGAAAAGCATACATATTAGACTCAAAATTAGTTACATCAATGTTCTGATTTTTCAAAGCCTGAATAGTCTGTCGTAGTTCTTGAGATTTTAAATTCCCTTGTCTTAAAAAACCAATAATAGTAATAAAGTGTTGAGGCCTAATAGCATACATGCATGGGTAATCTGACACCGTAACAATATCATCAAAATACTCATTGTCTTTTTCCAGTAAGCTAACAAGCACCGCATACTCGCAGTTTTTCTCTCGTCTATCTTTGTCTAATTCCTTAAAAAAATCTTTATTTTTGTGTTTAGTAGCTGTTATATTATCTTCGTTCTTCATCTCAAACATAATAGACAAAATCTCGTTACCATAATCATCAGATTCTCGGTAAATATAGTCCCCCTTCGAGCCAGAACTTGAAACTTGGTTATCTTTACTAAATAAAGCTTTAGGAAAGGCAATAGGCCTTAATTTATTAAACTCATTTTCGCAGTGAATTTCTAAAGACTCCCCTATCATCTTAGTACTCATTCTTGTGCGCATCTCTTTTAACGAAACCAAAGCAGTTTCACTAGCTTTAATCTGATCTAAATATTTCTGCTCATTAAGTTCTTTTTGATGTTTAATCTCTTGAATTTCAAGCTCCTTTTCACCTAATTTTTCACGATATTGTTCTTCTAATTTTTGTTTTTCCTCTAAAGATTTAACCTTAGTTTCAGATTCAACTTGTTTAGAAATGCTTTCAAGCTTTGTATTAAGAACAGTTATTTCCTGGTCTTTCTTGGTAAGAGCCTCTTTTGCTCTACCTACAATATCTTTCTCTTTAAGTTCAGCTTGTAGCGCTTTTTCTTTTTCAATACTTAGTTTTGCAGACTCAAGTTGAGAGTTAAATTCAGCAGTTTTGATTGATTTTATAAGGGTGTCAATTGATGATTTATCAATATCTGCCTCGTGAATAGATTTAAGGTCGATAATATCGCCTTTAAGACTGTCTTCGAGCAGTATTAATGTGTTTTCATCTTGAATCGAGACTTTTATTTTTTTCATAAATATGTGTTTATGTTATCACAACTCGGCTGGAAAAGTTTTTTTTGCTGTGGGGGGTGGATAAATTGGGAGAAGAATTCTACAATTTAATTTTTAAAACTGGAACCTGTGGCGTTTTTAAAGGAGTCGAATTCGATCCCTTTGAAAAGAGATTGTTTATTCGTTTCCAAATGTCAATTGGAAAATAAAATTGTGCACTTCAGTTAAAAATTTTTTTAGATGGCAGGTACCCTATAAACTAAAGAAAAAGTCTCTGATAAAATCAGAAGAAGAACCATTACATCTCTCTCTCCTGTTTATCTGCGAATGCAAATGGGTTATTGATTTTTAAACCCATCGAATTCGACGGGTTTAAAAGTTGAACAAACTAACGTCAACCTTCGGGGTTGATGTTTAAGCAATTACAACACTTTTGAGCTATGTTAGAATTTCTCTAATCTACTTATGGGAACCTCTCTAACCTGCGAGATTAAATCCCCTCCCCTCTCATTATTATCACTATTTCCTCTGTCAATATTATTTCTTTTTTTTAGAGTCTGTCATTTTCTTTATTTCACGGTCAAAATCACTAATATATTCTTTATCTTGTTTTATCTGGTATTTTTATATTCTTCTAGCGCCATGTTGCGTGGTATGTTCCAAAATGGAACTAACCACTTTTTCATCTAATTCTCGACTTTCACCTTTCCGTTTGGGGTAGTGTAAAGTAGAAATTCAGTAAAATTATTCTGTTTAATAATCTGGTTGTTTTTCATATGATATTTATTTAAATTCTATATCTGCGTTATCAGTTAGATCCTTTATTATTTTTACCCCTTTAATGCTTTTATATCCGCTTCTAGCTCTTTTATACTCTCTTTTCGTTCTAGTTTTTTTTGCTTTCTTTTAAATTCTTCATACTCTTTTTCTGATTTTGCTATTGCTAATTGATGAGATATTTTTCCTGCATGCGTTAAAATTTCTTTTCCACTCATTTGTAAAATAACGTCTAGTCGATTTATCCAATCGGTCATTTTCATTGGTGTTTGTGCTTGTGCCATGGTTTCGGCAAATGCTAAATACTGCTCGACTAAAAGTCCAAGTGTTTTTATCTCTTTTTCATCAAGATAATTTTTAGCAATACTAACATCTTTTTTTGTAATAAACTTTTCCTCTTTTTTATCAAAAGACTGCATACCTAAATAAGGTAATTTATGATCTGACCTTAGGTGTACTAATTCTGCAGCTGTTTGTTGACTTATTGCCCATAAAAGTTTATTTTGCACAATTTTAAAAAATTCAATTGTTTTGTCGTCTTTTGGGTCGTAATCAACACTTGTTGTGTAAATATCTTTTATTTTTTGGTAAAAAAGCCGTTCGGAAAGCCTTATTTCTCGAAGTCTAGCCTGAAGTTTATCAAAATATTCTGTAGATTTTCCTGATTTTATCTTTTCTTCGTTAAGTGAAAAACCATTGATTAGATATTCTTTTAGTCGCTCTGTTGCCCATTGTCTAAAAGAAATTGCTATTAAACTTTTCACTCTATAGCCCACGGAAATTATTAAATCTAGATTGTAATACTCAATATCCCTTGAAACCTCTCTACTGCCCTCTTTTTGAACTGTAAAGAATTTCTTTACAGTTGACCTTTGGATTAACTCGCCTTCTTCAAAAATATTTTTTATATGTTGACCAATATTTTGTTTTGTAGTTTGAAAAAGTTCTGCTAAAGCATTTTGTGACAGCCAGACTGTATCATTTTCCAAACGGACATCGATTTTTGTTTTATTGGTTTCGTTTTGATATATTATAATTTTGTTATTTGGTTGGTTGTTTTCCATATTATTGTGTTTTTTCAATAATTTTATCTTTTAACTCTTTTTCAGAAATAAGATATTTATCAAAATCATTTAAATACTCCTGATTTTGTATTGGCTTATATTTTTCATACTCCTTTAAAGCTAACTTTGTGAGAAACTTTTCCTGCATTATTTAATATTTCATATTCACTAAAGTCCAAGAAAGCATCCAATTTCCCCATCCAATCTTTCATTCTCATTATTTTTCCTCGTGCTGCCTGCATTTCTGCATAGTCAAGGTACATATTCCCAATTCGATTTAAGTGATCAAGTTCTTTTTTATCCAAGTAATTTTTGGCAATAACTACATCACTCGGCATTATTTTCCCAGTTGGGGATTTTCTCCATGTAGTTAGCCCTATTTTAGTTTTCTTGTTATCTACTCTACCAGCTATTATTTCAGCTGCGGTTTTACCTGTTATTGCAAAGTGCAACTTATTCTGAACTGTTGCAAAAAATTCTTTTGTTTCTTTAATATTTGGAGAATAATCAAAGGAGGTGGCATAAATATCAGTAATTTTTTGATATATTCGCCGTTCGCTTGTTCGAATATCTTTGATTTCTTCGTATAATTCATCAAAGTATCTTGTACTAAACCTTGATCCATATTTCATTCTGTCGCTATCAAGTACATATCCTTTTTGTATGTAATTTTTTAAGATATCTGTTGCCCATCTACGAAATTCGATGCCTCTTTCAGAATTTACTCTGTATCCAACAGCAATAATTGCCTCAAGATTATAAAACTTTTTCTTTCGATCTATTTTTCTATTACCTTCTTTTTGAACTACCGAGAAATCCTCGGTGGTTGACATTTGAAGTAATTCATTAGTTTTATATATATTTTTAAGATGTAACGAAATATTATCTATACCACAATCAAATAATTTTGCCATGCCTGATTGGTCTAACCAAATATTCTCTTCTGTATACATGACCTCGATGTGAACTACTCCATCCAATGACTGATAAAATACAATTTCGTTATCAGGAAGTTTCTTTAATATTTTTTGAATGTTTTTATGGGTATCTTTCTTCATAATATTTTTCTCCAATCCTCAATAAATTTATTTTCTAATTATATTATATTAAACAAATTGTGTGTAAGACATTACTTTGTGTGTAAAAGTGTTGGGTTAGTAAAAGATATGCAATTTAGATTACTTTACCCGCCTGAGGCGGATTCGTAATGACGTTGGGTATAGTTATCCCCTACTCCTCCTCCGCAATTACCTCTTCTTCTATCTTTGTTTCGGCTACTGTTGCGACTTTATCGGATTTGTTGAGGTTGATTACTTTTACACCGCTGGTGCTTCGACCTAGTACGTTTATCTGTTTTGTACCTATCTTAATTACCTGACCGTGCTGGCTTACTATTAGTAAATCTTTATTATTGTCAGATAAAATTCGGGCCTCTGCTACTATGCCGGTTTTAGTTGATATGTTGTATGTTTTTATTCCCGATCCACTTCGTTTTTGTACTTTGTACTCTTTTATGTTTGTTCTTTTTCCGTAGCCATTTTCAGAGATTATTAATACTTTGTAATCTCTTCCTTTTTCTATTACGTCTATTCCTACTACTTTATCGTCTTGTTTTTTAAGTGTTATTCCTTTTACTCCGGATGCTGATCTACCCATTGGTCTTACGTCTTTTTCGCTAAATCTTATACTTTGGCCTTGTCTGGTAAAGATCATTACCTCGTTATCGCCTTTTGAAAGTTTTACCCAGCCTAGTTCGTCGTCCTCTTTTAGTTTTAGAGCGATTATTCCACTTACTCTAATGTTTTTAAATTCATCTATAGCTGTTTTTTTGATTACTCCATTTTTGGTGGCTAGTACTAGGTATTTATTTTTTGTCTCTTTGCTGATATTAATTACCCCACTTATGGTTTCGTTTGGTGTTATATCGATCAGATTAATAACTGGAGTTCCTCTTGCTGTTCGGCTTGTTTCTGGTATGTCCCAAGCTTTTATCGAGAAAACTTTACCTTTGTTGTTGAAAAGTAATACTTGGTCATGTGTTGAGCACGTAAACATTTCATCAATCTGGTCTTCTTCTTTCATCTCACTACCTCTTACTCCTTTTCCGCCTCTACCTTGTATTTTGTATGTATCTGTTTTTACTCTTTTCATGTAACCACTTTTTGTTAAGGTTACTATGCATTGTTCGTCTGCTACAAAATCTTCTTCTGAAAATTCTCCAATTTTTCCTTTTATTACCTTTGTTTTTCGCACGTCTCCAAATTCATCTTTTAATATTTGTAGCTCTCTTTTTATTTCTGTTAGTAAATTTTCTGGTTTTGATAGCAATTTTTTGAAACTTCCGATCGTTTTTTTGATTTCGTTAAGTTCGTCTTCTAGTTTTTGGCGCTCTAAGGCTGCTAGTTTTCTAAGCTGCATTTCTAGTATTGCCTCAGCTTGAAATGTTGTAAACTCGTATTTTTCAACTAGATTTATTTTTGCGTCTTCGGAGGATTTGCTTGCTCTAATTGTCGCAATAACTTGATCGATTATATCTAGTGCCTTTTTTAGGCCTTCTAGTATGTGCTCTCTTTCCCGTGCTTTGTTTAGTAAGTAGATTGTCCTTCGAATTATTACGTCTCGTCGGTGTTTTACAAATTCTTCTAAAATTGTTTTTAGTGTTAGTACTTTTGGTTCGTCGTGTACTAGCCCTACAATATTAGCGTTAAATGCGGTTTGTAAATCAGTGTGTTTATAAAGAAAGTTTAATATTTTCTGTGGTCTTGCTGTTTTACTTATCTCGACCACTACTCTTATTCCGTCTCGGTCTGATTCGTCGCGTAGATCTGTTATTCCTTGTATTTTTTTATCTTTTACTAGGTTTGCTATTTTTTCAACTAGTGTTGCTTTGTTAACCTGGAAAGGTAGTTCTGTTGCGATTAATTGAAATTTCCCGTTTTTATGTTCTTCAATTGCGACTTTTGCTCTTTGTATGATTCTACCTTTACCTGTTGCGTACATTCGTTTTGTTTCTGTTATATCGTAAATGGTACATCTTGTTGGAAAGTCTGGCCCTTTTATAAATTGTATTAATTCGTCAACTCCTACTTCTGGTGCTTCGATATCAAATTGTGATGATGTGTAAAGTTCTGCTGATTCGACAAGGGAGGCTATTCTTGCGTTTGTATCTAGAAGTTGTATTACCTCTGGAATCTCTATTGTTTCTGCTGGTTTGGTTTTTAAGTGGTCGATTAGGTAAAATATTCCGTCTATTAGCTCGCCTAGGTTGTGTGGTGGAACTTGTGTTGCCATTCCAACTGCGATACCTGTTGTACCGTTTAGTAAAAAGTTTGGTAGTAATGAGGGCATAACTGATGGCTCTTTAAACTCTGCTGAATAGTTGTCGTTGAAATCTATTGTTGCGCTGTTTATATCTTGGTATAGGTATTTTGTTATTTTTTCAAGTCTTGCCTCTGTATACCTATATGCTGCTGGAGGGTCACCATCTATCGAACCAAAGTTTCCTTGTCCGTCGATTAATGGGTATCTCATTGAAAATTCTTGAGCCATTCGTACCATTGCATCGTAAATTGACATATCACCATGTGGGTGATACTTTTTCATTACCTCTCCAATTGTTGCTGCTGATTTTGAGTATCTGTGTTCGTGTGTTGTATTGGTATCAAACATCGCAAATAGTATTCTTCGCTGAACTGGTTTTAATCCGTCTCTAACGTCAGGTATTGCGCGTGAGACAATAACACTCATTGCATAGTCTAGGTATGCCTTTTCCATATCAGATGAGATTGATACTCTTTTTACTCCTCTTGGTAGTGGAGATTGTTCGGTTTCTGTAACCTCTTCTTCTGGTTCTTGTTCAGTTATGTTTACTATTTCTTCTTCTGGCATAATTTTATTTATTAAATTTCGCTTTATAATCTAGTAATACTTTTTCAACAAATTTCATTGCTTCTGCTTTTCCTACTATTTCTGGTATTTTTACTGTTCCTGGACCAGTTTGTGCATATTTATATATCTCAAAAAAAGTTTTTGTATCTTTCATTGCCCATTCTGGGAAATCTGTAATATCTTGTATGTAGTCGTATCTTGGATCTTTGCTGTTGACTGTTACTATCTTAAAGTCTTCTTCGTCATTATCAATCATTTTAACAAGTCCTACTACTCTTGCGTGTACTAAACAGCCTGCAAGTAATGGGTATGTTGAAAAAACTAGAGCATCAGCTGGGTCGTTGTCTGGTGTGTTCCAGCTTTGTGGTACGTCGGCATAGTTAAATGGAAATGCTGTTGGACCGTATAGTACTCTGTCACATTCTAATATTCCGTATTCCTTATTTAGTTCGTATTTGTTGTAGTCCCCTTTTGATATCTCGATTATTACATCTATCATGTCTGGAGCGTTTTCTTGTTTAATTGTATGAAATATTGATTCGTTCATATTATCTAAATTAATTTTATACTTTTTTTCGTTGCTACTGTTAAAAAATCACTTTCAACATTGTTATTCGAAACCGGTAGTTACTTGTTGTCACCCTGAATTTATTTCAGGGTCTTAGCTTTTTTAGATGCTGAAACAAGTTCAGCATGACAATTTACACATCCAAATCTGCCTGTTTCGCCCTTGACTGAATAAACTTTCGCCTAGGCAGTACTTCGTCACCCATTAGTGTTGTAAACACATTATCAGCATGTTCTGCATCGTCAATTGTTATCTGGTTTAAGACTCTTGTATCTGGATTCATTGTTGTATCCCATAGCTCGTCTGCGTTCATCTCTCCTAGTCCTTTAAATCTTTGTACTATTGATTTTGGGTTTAGCGTTAGAAAGTTGTTTTTCTCGGCATCTGAAAATAGGTAGTTTTTCTTTCCTTTAAGTGTTGCTTTATATAGCGGTGGTACTGCAACATACAAATAACCATGTTCAACAATTGGCTTTAGGTGTCTAAAGAAAAATGTTAGGTACAGCGTTTTAATATGGCTTCCGTCTACATCTGCATCTGTCATAATTATTAGGTTATGATATCGTAGTTTTGAGATATCAAGCTCTTCGCCTATTCCACAACCTAACGCAATTATCAGTGTTTTTAGTTTGTCTGATTTAATAACTTTATCAATTCGGGCTCGCTCTGTATTTAAAATTTTACCAAATAACGGTAGTATTGCCTGGTTTTTTCTGTTTCTACCTTGCTTTGCTGGTCCTGCTGCACTGTCTCCCTCTACTATAAATAGCTCTGAAATTACAGGGTCTTTTGACTGACAGTCGGCTAGCTTTCCTGGTAATGCTCCTCCCTCAAATGCTCCTTTTCTAATTACTGATTCGCGTGCGGCACGGGCTGCTAGTCTAGCTCTTGCTGCTAACAGGTTTTTAGAAATTAAGTTTACGGCGTCTTTTGGGTTTTCGAGTAAGTAACTATCAAGTGCCTCTCCAAAAACACTTTCAACAGCTTGTCTTGCCTCTGCATTTCCTAGTTTTGATTTTGTTTGACCTTCAAATTGTAGTATGTCAGAGTCAAGTTTAACTGATATTATTGCAGTTAAGCCTTCTCTAATATCATCTCCTGTAAGTTTTGGATCTTTTTCTTTTAGAATATTTTGTTCAGTTGCATACTTATTAATGCTTTTTGTTAAAGCACTTCTAAAACCAGTTAAATGTGATCCACCTTCAGGTGTTTCAATATTGTTTGCAAAGCTAAGCTCTACTATGTTGTAGCTATCGTTGTATTGAAACGAAACTTCGACCTCCATTTCCTCATATGTTTTTTTTACGTAAAATGGATCGTTTAGTACCTCTTTATTTCGATTTAATGAAGCAACAAATGATTTTATTCCTCCTTCGAAATAGTAGTTAGAGGTTTGAGGTCTTTCTGGGTCGGTATATTCGTCGATTATCCTAAAAAACAGACCTGCGTTTAGGTATGCATACTCCCTAAATTGATCTTTTAATTTTTCGATACCAAACTCATCACCGTTTTTAAATATCTCGGGGTCAGGTTTAAAGTTTGTAAGTGTTCCTGTTTTAATACTTTCCCAGTCTTTAATGTTTGGATGATCTAACCCTTGTGCAGATGGAGCGTATTTATCTCCTTTTAAAAGCTTTGTTGTTGGAATTCCTTGTTTATATTCTTGATGATAAAATGTATCACGCTTTACAAAAACTGATGTAAATATTGAAAGTGCGTTAACTACAGATGCGCCTACTCCGTGTAGCCCTCCAGAAACTTTGTATCCTCCCCCACCAAACTTTCCTCCAGCGTGTAGCTTTGTCATTACGATTTCTAGTGCTGATATCTTGTATTTTGCGTTTTCATCAGTTGGAATTCCCCTACCGTTATCCCATACTGTAACTGATCCATCACTATTAAAAATTATTGTAATTGAGGTTGCAAATCCGGCTAAAGCCTCGTCAACTGAGTTGTTAACTACCTCTATTACAAGGTGGTTTAAACCGGTTTGATCTGTTGACCCTATGTACATTCCTGGTCTTTTTCTGACAGGTTCTAGTCCCTCTAAAACCTGTATTTGTTCGCTATTATAGTTATTATCGCTCATAGTGTTTTAAACAAATAAAATAGTATCATAGTAAGTAATTAT
>JAQBTZ010000012.1 GCA_027624675.1 bacterium | reverse complement strand
AACCTTAAAAACAATTTTTTTAGTAAAGTTTGGTAACTCTATCTTTTCTGGCATAAAAGAATAGGTTACAATAAAATCCGCATTTTTCACCTGATCCGCATTTTCAATATCTATAGTTTTTCCGGCAAAAAACGGTCTAAAACTAAACTCATCATGTACTGCAACAGATATATTTTCTGCATTTTCCATATTATTAAAGTATTTTGTTAGACTTGCATATCCTATTGGCCACGTTGGATCGATATATTGTCTACCTTTATCTGGCCCTCCAACAAAATTAGAATAGTAAGCCATATAGTCTGGATGAAAATGCATATCTGTTATTAACAAATTTATAAGTAACACTGGAATTACTAGCCTTAATTTAATATGTAATTTTTTAGTAATTGAAGAAACAAAATATGTTGCAACTAAGGCTATAAATGGGAAAGTGGGTAAAATATATCTATCTAGCTTTTTAGAAGGAAAACTTAGTATAACAATATAAAAAATTATAAAGATTAACGAGTAAAAGATATATCTATTTTCAACTTTTGACTTGTGCTTTATATACCAAATAATCCCTAGCAAAAACAATATAATTAGTATCTCATCAACTCTGGCAAGTAAAGACAATGGATAATATAATATTCCTGGATTATCTGTAAATTTTCCTAAAAAGTAATGTATATGACCAGTACTAACCCCCACCTCTGTTATTCCAAATAAATATTTTGAGAGGGTTTGAAAGGGTGTTACCCACATTGCAGGCCACAGAACAATGAAGGTTACTAGCGCTGTTGAGAAGAGTAATAATATTGGTTTGAGGAGTTTAGATGGATCCTTCGACAAGCTCAGAATGACGGGGGGGGATTTAATTAGATACTCAAAAATAATAATAAATAACACTAATGGAATAAAAATTAATGAATTACTTTTTGTTAAAACTGCTAACCCTAACCAAAATCCCGAAAAAATAAGGTTAATCTTTTGACCAGTCTTATAAAAACTCATAAGTGAGATAAACGATAAAAATATTGATAAGGTCAATATTCCATCTGTGTGTAATACTCTTGTTAACGCAACAAAAAATGGAGTAAAAGTTAAAAGTACAAAGAAAATTAGTGCAAACCTTGTTCCAAAAAGCTTTTTAAGTTGAATATAAATTAATGTTACAAGTAGTCCTAAAACAACTACCAAAAATGATTTTTGAATTATATGATTAATAAAAAACAGATCCCTTTCTGATAATGTGTTATTGAATATAAATTTATTTAAAACTGAGAAAATTTTAACAGCAATATAGTTTATCCAAAGTAACGTAACCCCTGGGTGATATGTTTGAGCAGTACCTGCAAAATCAAGCTGACTTAATGCGTTACCAAAATTATATGTTCTAGTTTTCCACCAAAACGCATCAGAGTTAATAATGTCTATACCTAAATCTTTTAGCCGAAATAATACAAATGTCAAAAATATAACTAGACCATCAATTTTTAAAAATAATGACTTTTTCATCTTATAACTTTGTAAATATAAATATCTGGACCTAAATTTCCTTCTCTTGAAAAATATATCACTTTTTCTATTTTATCAGAGATTGAATGATAATAATTCTCTTGTGTTGGAGAGCCTATATATTTAGTCCATATAAAGTAATCTGGGCTTGTATTAAGTATTACACTTTCTGTAATTAATCCATCTGGACTTTTTAGTAAAACTTTCTTATCTAGTATTAACGGTTTGTATTCTCCATCAAAAAATACTATACCTTTTTCAACATTTTCACTTATCCAATCTGTAGCTAAATTACGAGTATCAATACTTGCATAAGCTCTTGAAACTTGTATTGAACTATAAAAACTTACAGATATAACTAATATTAGTATTGCATTTTGAATTACCTTAGCTCCTTTTATCTTATAAACTTGATTAAAAAAATTACTTGCAAGTATTACTAATAAAGTGAAAATTGGTAAAAAATAATGTGTTGGTTGCCTAGTTAACGTAGATGTATAAAAAATATAAACAAACATAAAACTACCTAACAAAATTAACTTAGTTTTCTTATAATAAATGGCTAATAAATACCCAAGTATACTTAATATCCAAACAGGGTAGGTTACAACTTGTGGGATCCTTTGTGTTAAAGTACTCCAAAGATTTGGCACTAATTGATTTAAAGGATTTTTCCCAATGTTCTCAAATTGCCAAAATGCCCCTGTACTAACATCACTTCGGAAAAAAGTTTGATAATCTAATAATGCATATGGGGTAGTTATAAAGAAAACTAAAATGCTTACTATGCCAGATATTAAAAGATATTTAACTAATTGATTTCTGAATACTGGATTCTTCGGCAGTAGCCTCAGAATGACGTATGGGAATTTAAGCATTAGTCATTATAAAAATAATAAAACACGGCCCCTATTAAACTTGAAACTACCCTAATAATAAAATATGTAAGTGAAGCTGCAACCGCAAGTGAAGCACTTATCCCCACAAATCCTAACAACTTAATATACATTGCCTCTTGCACCCCCACTCCATTAAAACTTATTGGGAAAAATGAGATAAACCCAGATATTGGAAAAGCAAAAAAAGCATAAACTGTTGATATATTTATCCCAAGTGATTTTACTACCATTAACTGTGTTAGAACAGAAAACATTTGTACTAAAAATGAGAGTAAAAATGCTTTTATAACTATATCTTTTTTATCTTTAAAAGATAAAAACACAATATAAAATTTCTCAAGTTTAGGGTGCATTTTATGAAATTTATTAAGAATAAACAGCCCAAAGAAAAACCCTCCTACAAAAATTATCAAAAGTAATATACCGTAATACGCTGGAAAAAAGGATGTAAAAGTTAAGGCTATGCTTGCCATTACAGCTAAAGCTAACAAACCAGTAAATCTTTCCATAAATGTTGCAGCAGTAGCTGTTGCTCCATCACCAATTATATTTTTAAGTTTGAGTATTTTATAAACATCTCCACCTATGCTTGATGGTAAAAAGTTATTAAAATAGTTACCGATAAAATATAGCTTAAATAAATACCAGTACTTAACTTTCGAATGATCAATTAAATATTTCCATCTGGTAGTGCTTACAAAGTTATTTCCTAAAATAGCTACAAAAGCTAGTAAAAAATACCAGATGTTGATCTGTGAAAACGTTTTTAATACTGCAGAAAAACTAACTACTTTTGTGAATAAAAAGCCAATAAGTAAAATGCTTATAAGACTTTTAATAATTGTTTTTTTCATATGTTTTTCCTGGATCTCCGATTAAATCGGAGATGACGATTTCTTAGCTGGAACTTTTATTACTTTCCATTTTAACATTAAATACATCTGAATAGCGAAATACAACACAAACATCAAAAGTTTAAAGTTTAACTGTAAATTATAGAAATAAATGAGACACATAAATAAAGAGAAGCTAAATGTAATTAACATCTGAGTGTTTATAAACCAGACCTTAAATTTAATCCTTAGATCAAAAGTCATAAACAGATAAGTTATTAAAGAACCAATCATCATTGCAACAGATAACGATAAAGTTACATCAAAAATGTTAAGTAACCTAAACCATATAAAGCTAACTATCGATGTAATTAAAAGCAACAAAAACCCTACTACTAACAACAGCAATCGTTTAGCTGGTACATAGATACTTGACTTATATATATTAATAAATGAATAAGCCCAATACGCTATAACTAATACGGGCACATATTTTTCTGCTCCTGCATATTTGTTTCTAAATATAAAATCAAACACCTCTTTATTCCAAAACAATACTGAAATTGATACAAAAGTTGTTGTAATAAAAATTTTAGAAAAATTACTTAAAAAATCTGAAGCAAAATTTTTAATGTCATTTAAATACTTTTCAGTAAAAATTGTCATATTTACATCTGTTATTGAGTCTGAAATCATCATTAATTTTGCTGAGTAAGCAAGAGCTATACCAAAAACACCTACTAACTGCAATGATGCTTTGTCTCCTAATAAAGCTAAGATAAAAGATGTACCAATAATTGCTTTTCCTAAATTTTCCCAGTTACTAAATATAACTTTTACAATATAAACTGATAAAGAAAGTGAAAGAATATCTTTTAAAATGAATTTATATTCTGCAAAAGTTGGCAGAACAAAATTCCCCTCAAAACTTTTAATTGAAAAATAACCTAGAATTAAAACAGATATTATTGTAGTAATTAAGATAGAAATTATTGTTCCTTCAAAATCAAAAAAATAGACAAGTGGAATTGAGATAACAAATGAGATAATTGTAAATAAAAACTGATAACTAAACAAAATCTTAAACTTTTTTAAACCTGCTAACACAGTATTAAAAATACCTTGTATAGCTTGAAATAAAATTATAAATGCATAAACCTTAAGTGCAAAAACTATTCGAGTATGATCTGAATCAAACTGCGAAGATATTGCAGTTGATTTAACAAATAATAATATTGCCAAGGGGATAGAGATAAAATATCTAAAAGTTGCTACTACAAAAAACACCTTAAATGCATGTGCAAGGTCTTTTGCTGCTGCAATTTCACGATTGGAGGTAGATTGTAAACCTAAGTTTTGATAAGAACCAAAAGACTTTGCAATTCCACTAACAATAGAATATAAACCATAACTTGGAGCGGGAAGAATTAAAGCGACTAGATACCACTGTAATGTTCCTATAATTTGAGCACCAAAACGAGAGATAATACTAATTACTTGCCATTTTTCAAAGCTATTTTTCATCTGGGTTAATATTATCAAATTTAATCAAGTTATTACTGGATTTAATTGTTAAATTTTCATCTAGGCTATGTTCAGATACTGTAACCTCAATTGGATTTTCTAATTCCAATTTTGTTAAGAAAACTGAAATTACAGAAGCATCTTCTAACTTACTATTTAGCTCAGCATACCGATACAAATCAATCACCTGAAACTGTCTGGATATAGTTTTTAACGTATAAATAATTATGTTATCACTACTTTCCCTATAATTTATATTAGTAACCAGATAAGACTGTTTATCAATAATTTCAAGTTTAGGTTTGGTAACTTGTACATTATCTGATATCGTAGTTTTTTCAGTTGCAGTAATATCTACCACTGGTATTTTATAACCTCCATTTTCAACCTTTTTAAAATAGGCTAAACCATTTTCTGCCAATACTAATTTATAATTTTTATTAGTTAGTATAGATGCTACATTTTTCCGGTTATCTAAAAAAGTATTTCTTTTATAAAGTGAAAAAACTATAGAAGGTAGTGTAGTTTGGTTATATTCTACAATCACATTCTGAAACTGATCAAATTTGGCAGGATACATTGCAATATATTGTCTTTGTGATAAATGTGCGCCCATAAAGTTTGGAGCACTTACACTTTCTCCCTCTGGTATTAATCCAACTATATTATACGGCGTAGTTGTAAATCGAGGTTGCAATAAATTTTGCACATTTACATCTGATTCTTTCGACTTTACAGTGTTAAAACTATTTGTAAAAAACTGTAAAGTAATATTATTTAAAGTTAAAGAGTAATTTAAATTGAAAAGAAAAATCAACCCCAACAACAAATATTGAAACTTAATATATCTTGAAAACCTTTTCACATAATTTATTGTAGCTATAAATAAAAATGGAGTAATTATCGCCGTATATTGGTAGTTAAAGTTTCGCATTGAGCCAATACTAGAAAATCCTTTAAGTAAAAACTCTGGAAGTATTAATAAACTATATGGAAAGGCGAACAATGGCAAAAATCCATATAGATAAAGTGTGTGCGTAAAGTATTTTAACCTATCAGGTTCGGTTAAGATATTAAAGGTATTTACAGGATTTAGTATTAAGTTTGAAAACACATTACTATAACTTGAACCTAAATATCCATATGCAAGATCAAACGAAGCATGCACAGAGGCTTCTGCCCCTCTAAAATGAGGTATTAAAACAGCAATCGCCAAATAGCTGTAAAGTATAGAAACTAATAATGTTATTAATCCCATTTTTTTATTTTTGTAATGAAAATAGATTACAAATGCAAAAGGGATAAAGCTTAAAGCCACATTTTCTTTTGAAAGTATGGCTAAGATAAAAAATATTAAATAAAGAACATTTTTTTTAAGTAATAGAAACAAATATGCTAATAAGATAAATAAAACACAAAATGAGACAGCATGAAAGTCAGTAACTAATAAATTTCCAATAACGGGACTTACTAAAAAAGTTAAAACAACTAAAGTTGATAACCATTTGTTTTTAAGTTTAATTAGTGAAACCTTATAAAGCGGGATTATTGCACATATTAACAATAACGATTGAATAAACAGCAATGTTTTTGGAGATTGCCATAAAAAATAAAATGGTATAACTAATAATATAGTTGGATCAACATGCTCTGAAAATCTAAAAACATTTTCGCCATTATAATCTGTAAACTGTAATAAACGTCCATTTAAAGAGTTGTGCAGTAACTGTGTCATGTTGCCTGTATCGTACTTAAAAGTACCCATGTTAGAAAACCGGCCAAAGTTATAATCAACTGACAATGCTAATAATGCTATTGCAAAAGCTGTTATTAACACTATATGTTTATTTGTGTTTAAAAACCTGAACAATTGGCGAACCTGATGTCTGTTGTTGGTAAATAAGTTTATAAATTTCATTATCTATTTCATAACCCTTTCGCCACTTATCTAAAGTGTTAATTACTAAATACTTTGAATTGCAAGTGATAATGTCAGAGTCATCATAATACACAATAAAATTACTGCTAACTAGAGGGATAACATGCGCTGGAGTAATTTTAATACATAAAGTATCATTTTTTTCTGAAATTTTATTTAAATATATAATTGCTTGTTTTGTTCCCTCTCCCCACCAACCAATCTGAGCTAATCGGTTGTTGTAAACATTATTTCGAACTGAAACAAAAATATTATAATAATCTAAGTAATAAGGGGAAACGGAAACATTTGTTATAACAACACTAATTAAAATCCCTGCCATTAAGAAATATTTTCTTTTTATATTAAGAAATAGTTGATTAAAACCAACTGCCACTAATATGCTAAATGCAGGAAAACTGCTATGTAAATATCTAACTCCATTTTGCTTAAACCCGGAAAAACTTGCTAAAAATGGGAGCAAAAACCAGATTAGTATTAACAGGTACTTTCTAGAGAAAATGTTTTTAATACCAATTACAAACCCAACAAAATATAATATTGGTACCGAGATTGCAAAGTAGTACAAATAATAATAAAAAGGAGGGCTAATAAGTTGCCCCATAAAATATTCTGTACGGGAAACATTAAAATGTGCTAATGTTTCAAAAAGTCTTGCTAAGGGGTTTGCCCATAACCAAGGCCATAAAAGAATAAATATTACCACTGCTACAATATAGATTATAAGATTTGCTTTAAGCAAAAGGGGTATATCAGATCTTTTAAAACTTTTAATTGAAAAAAGAAATGGCAGAGGCAAGAAAAAAATACTTGAAAGTTTTACCAGTAATGTTGTTGCAACAACAACAGCAATTAATACTAAATTAGATGTTTTAAGATGTTTATCAAAATATACCAACAAAAAAAATAATAAAGTCACAAAAAAAGTTTGAGGAGATTCTAAGGTTGCAATGAAAGAATGTGCAACAAAATGAGGGAATAAAGAAAGGCCTACAACCGCAATCCAAGCTGTAGTTTTACTAAACCATTTTTTAGATATAAAGTAGGTTAAAAACAGAGTCCCACTTGCAAAAATCAACGACAAAAGCCTAGCAAAGTTATACTGTTTTGAAACTTGATAAACACTGTCATCTAAAAGGGTTATCCCTAGCTTTGTTGTTAGGTAAGTCGGTAGCGCTAACAATATTTTTCCAAGTGGAGGATGTTCTTTATGGATTTCCCAAGTTTTGTAACTAAAATCAAGGTGACTTATTGCCTTTAAGTGTAATTGACCGTTTCTAACCTTTGCTATCTCGTCCCAAGTTTCACCAACTGCATTTAGCTCGAAAAGTCTAATAAAAAAGAAAAACAAAATAAATATTATTAAAAATTTGTTATCTTTTATAAACTTTTTCATAACCTTTTAAACAGAAACAAACTTTTACAAGAATCAATTATTTTATAGCTTTCCGAATTAAATATTTGGGCAGTAACACTTTTTTGCATTTCATCTGTAATGCCTATCTCATTTGCATGCACACTAAACTCTTTTACATCAATTGCTAGATACTCCGCATCGTAAAACCGCATCGGGTAAACTGCATTAGTTTTTCTCAAAGATGTCTGAGCACCCATATAATTTGGTCCTGTGTAACTTGAATCATCTGGTATTTGTTTCAAAATTTTATTAATACAACCTGTGTCTGATATTGCCCTATCAAGATTTTGATCCAACATATTATCTGCAAAAACTTTTTCTACGCCAATCTTTTTTGATATCTCTATTAGTAATAAATTGTTAGTTTTAAACGAGAAATAAACACTAGAAAGAATTATTAAAATTGTAAGCATGTATTGTAACTTTTGAACTTGTTTTGAAACAACATATAAACTAGCTAAAAATACTATTGGGATAAACATCGAAACTCTATGGTTATCAATTGCAAATATATTCTGGTTACTTAATATATTTATCGCAATTTCTGGTAATGAAATTAAGAGTATTGGAAAAGCTATAACAGGTAAAAATAATAATGGAGCAAGAACATTAACAATTGCCTCTTTGTCATCAGAAGAAATACTAACTCTAGTCGACTCTACCGGGTGCAATATTAAACTTGATGCAACCTGAGTATACGAATCACCAAGCTGCGAATATCGATGCAAAAAAAAGTTAGATTTAAAAAAATCAGAAGAGTTAACATTTGAGATTTTGGCATTAGTTATAAACTTATCAAACTCAACTGATCTTAAATTTTCATATTTTGGAATCAGCACAAAAAATGCTACAAGAAACCATATAATACCTATCAAAAACAAAGATAAACCTGTCTTAATATCTTTAAATTTATAAACTATCCATAACCCAAACATACTAATTACAAGTGGTATCTCCTCTTTTCCAAGTAGAGTCAGGAAAATTAGTAGCCAGAAAATAATCAGATTATATTTATGAAATTGAGCTTGATTTTTGATATAAAAATATATTGCATACAAAAGAAAAACTGCAGATAAACTAACCCCATGAAAGGTCTGCTTGGTTAAGATATGCCCAACCGCAGGGTAAACTAAATAAATAACTCCCCATAAAAATGCTAGATTTTTTGATTTCAATAATTGATTGGCCAATAGATATACTGCAATTGCACCTAAAACAACAACAAACTGTTGGAAAAATATTAAGAGTCTAGGATCTTCCTTTATAAAATAAAGAGGAGTAACTACAAAGAGGGTTAAATCAACATGTGACATACCAAGCCTAGATATATCATTACCAAACTGATCTGTAACCATATTAAAGTTGCCATGTTTATTATTCCATACTACTTGACTCATATTGCCAAGATCAAACTTTCCATACATAAAATTGTTATATTTGAAATTCGCTAGTTTTACGGATATAAAAAAAACAATCAACATCAGAAAAATAAGTGATATCAATTGAATTAAATTTGAATATTTTTTAAAAAACATGTTACTCAACAAATCGATACTTAACTAAAGTCCAAACTGCTTCTAACCCGTCTTTTAAAGCATTAAGCTTTTTACCACCCTTAATTGATCTAGGGTAATACGAGATTGGTACTTCAACTATCTTATAGCCTTTCTTTGAGATTTTTGCTGTTACCTCTGGGCAAAACTCAAAACGATTACAAACTAAATTGATGCTTTTTAGCAAAGAAGTTTTAAACATCTTGTAACATGTAGCCTCATCATGAATATTTTGTCCATATAAAATATTTACTAAAGCAGGCAGAACAACCTTATTTCCTAATGCATTTTTCCAGTCCATCTTATCCCAATCCTGAAACATCCCTTGTCCATCAAATCTGTTTCCGTAAACTACATCAACCTGTTTTTCTATAGCAATAGTTAACATTTTTCCTAAATCTTCTGGATCATATTCTAGGTCTGCATCTTGTACCACCACATATTCTGCGGTTATATGCTTAAACCCCTCTCTTAGTGCTGCACCTTTCCCTGAATTTTGTTTCATTAAAATCACCTTAATTTTTGCATCATTTGCATATTTTTTAGTTAACAACTCACGAGTTCCATCTTTCGAACCATCATCAACTGCAATAACTTCTTTTACAAAGAACAAATTTGAAACTTTTTCCAATACTTCTTCTATCGTATTTATTTCGTTATAAACAGGGATTACAACTGAGAGTTTATTATTCATATTAATAGTTTACTTGATAAATCTGTGTTACAAACACAGTATAATCTTTATCGTTTATGATTCCAATGTTATCTAAATACTTATCAAACAAATCTCTAATTGGTTGGTAAAAAGTTACTAGCAATGTGTAATCTTGATTTTCCTTTATATCATCAAACTTACTTCCTCTGTTAAACTCAGATGTTGCTAGTACATACTTAACATTGTTTTGTTTAAACAAATTAAGCATCTCTTTGTAACTGTAACTTTTAGTTGAATTAAGATAGTAACTATCATCTTTTAAATACCACTCTGTTACACCTGTCTCATCGGCATACGCAACTTTTCCCTGTTTGTTTTCTAAATACTGTGTAGCTTGCCTAACTGTTTTGTAAATATCTTTTTGATTATAAATTGTGGTAAATGAAATTAATAAGCAAACTAATAAAAAGTAGCTAACAATAATTTTTTTTGAAAATTTTGAGAATAAGACAATAAGCAAAATTATGAGAAACGAGGCTAGCACTAAAACAGCAAACGGAAACTTAGAAACTCCAAAAAAGTATAGGCGTTGTGTATATTGTAATACTGCAAACAACGTAGTTAAAACAACTGACCATATTACAAAACCTTTTTTAAATTTATCTACCTTTTCTAAACCAAATACTAATAATATAGTAAGAAATGGAACAATAGGCATATAAATTCTTGGTAAAGATGGCGTCCAGATAAAGCCTAAAAGAAACTCCTGCGAAATAAATAATAAGGGGAAAAGAAAGATACTGTTTTTTAAATTATTTACCTTAAGGTGTCGTATTCCAACATATATAAAATATATTGATATTGGAATAGTTAAGATAAAAGCTGTGTAAGTAAAAAAATACGCAAATTTTTCGAGATTAAATACAAATCTACTTGCCTCTGTTAAATAATCATTTTGAACAGGTCCTGAGTATATAAATTTAGCATAAATTGTCCACGGAAGATAAATCAATATTTGTGGAACAGCTATAAATAAAATATCTTTAAACCTTTTGTTTAGTAATAAATATAAACCCATTGCAGTAACTAAAAAAACTCCCTCAAGCCTTGTCATTGTTGCTATAAGCAATAAACTTGTCATCAAGATTTGTTGAGTTAGTAAAAGTTTTTTAGCTGAAAAAACCTTAAAAAACAAATAAGTATAAGATATTACAACAAGGGAAAAAAATGGGTCTGCCATAACCCTAATACTCCAGTAAGAAAAAACTGAGGTTGAGGCTGTAATAAAACTTGCTAAAATTGCATATCTTTTATCCTTACTAATAAAATTTAGATATATTAAATAAATAAAAGTTAAAGTGAGAGACGAGATAATAATGCCAAGCAGTCTTCCCCATAAAATAGGCGCATTTAAATAAATTCCAGGAACTAAAAGTAAAGAGTAAAATGGCCATCTTTTTTCATCCCAAGGCCAGCTAAGATGACTTAAAAAATCTGAGGCCCTAACCATTCGAAACGTATCTCCCCACTCAGTATAATTTACGTTCAAAAAAATCAATCTAAGTAAAATA
>JAQBTZ010000011.1 GCA_027624675.1 bacterium | reverse complement strand
AAATTATTAGTATAAAAACCTCTCTAAATTATATTAAAACTATAGAAATATAATGATCTATATTGTAATATTTGTATAGTATAAAAATTTATACATAAAAAATGTACTACATAATTTTAATTATAGTAGCTATTGTTAGTTTTCTTATTGGCCGAAAATCTGTTACATCCACTGCAAAAAGAATCTCGCGAAGTATTAACAGAGCACACTAAAACCAGAAAAGATAAAATCCTATATTTACTAAACATAACAGATGCTAATTCTGAGGAGCTTAAAGCCTGTGGCATTTTGATGGAACTAACGTTAATCTATAAACTCAGATTCAAGAAATATAGATTCTTCGGCAGTAGCCTCAGAATGACACGGGGCATAATGGATATTTATTAATCTTTACCTTGTAATTTGTAACCATTCCCCCTACAATTTACTTGGTGAAAATATTTAATATTCTTGGACATTTTTTTCTAGATATTGCAGAGACAGTAATTATTGCTGGTGTTGTTTTCTTTATATTTTATGCACTTATTGCTCAACCTCATCAGGTTAGAGGCGAGTCAATGTTTCCAACATTAAAAACTGGAGAATTTATTCTTACTAACAAGCTTATGCTTAGATTTTCTGAACTTAAGCGTGGTGATATTATTGTTTTCAAGTACCCTCGCGATGAAAGGTTAGATTATATTAAAAGGATTATTGCTCTACCTAACGAATCTATTCAGATTAACTCGAGCAAGATTACAATTTTTAATTCTGAATTTCCTTTAGGATTTACTTTAGATGAGGATTACAATACTGAAAATGTTATAACTTTAGGTAGATTAAGCATTCAGGAAGGTCAGAAATACACTTTAGGTTCTGATGAATACGCACTTTTTGGTGATAATAGAGAACAAAGTTCGGATAGTAGAGAATGGGGATTTGTAAAAAAAGATTTAATTATTGGTAAGGCCTGGATAAGATATTGGCCACCAGAGGCTTTTGCTAAGATTAGACATTAGATAACTCGAATCTCTTTTTTAGAGTTTGTAATATCAACAAATTTAACTACTCCCTCTTTAACTGCAAATACTGTAAAATCTTTACCCATCATGCTTCCATCCCCAGCCTTAAAAACTCTTCCTCTTTGTCTTACTATAATATTTCCAGATATAACTTGCTCTCCACCAAACTTTTTAACTCCAAGTCTTTTACCTTTTCTATTTGATTTTTGTGTGGCTCTAGAACCTGTGGCTTTTTTATGTGCCATATTTTAGTATTAATTAGTTTTTACTTTTACTGTTGTCTTTACTTTTGGCTTTCCCTCTTTTTTTACTGCTACTTTTTCAACTTTCTTAATTGATTCTTTCTTGACTTTCTTTGCTTCTAGCTCTTTGGCACTCATTGAGTCTTTATTTATCCCTGTTATTACTAGTCTTTGCATTGGGTACTTAAAACCTTTAGTTCTTCTGTATCTTGATTTCGACTTATATCTTCGGATCTGTATCTTTTCATTATATTCATTTTCTACCTCTATATCTATCTTTGTGCCCTCAACTATTGGTGTTCCTATTGTAAGTTTTCCCTCTTGGTTTAGTAACAAAACCTCTGGTCTAAGTTCTTTTGATTTAACAACATCTACAACATCACCCTCTCTAACAAGGTATTGCAGGCCAGATATTCGTAGTACTGCGTATGTGTCTTTCATAACAATGTTGAATTTTATATTAATTGCTTATCTTTTGCAACACTATTTACCAAACCTAACATTATTGATAGTGCTAAAAACGAACTACCACCATATGAAAAAAATGGTAATGGTATACCAGTAACAGGCATTATACCAATATTCATACCGATATTTATTGATATATGTACGAAAAATACAATAACAACACCAAGAACAACGTACCTTGAAAAGTAATCTTTTACCTTAGTAAATAAGTTTAAGATTGAATAAAGGATTATAAAATATAATAACATTAAGATACTACTACCTATTGCGCCCCATTCTTCTGCAAAAGCTGCAAATGCAAAGTCGGTTGTATTTTCTGGTAAAAACCCTAACCGCGCCTGTGTTCCTGATCCTAAGCCCTTGCCTGTTAATTTACCTGATCCTATTGCAATCTGAGCTTGTATGGCGTTATAACCTGTTCCTAGTGGATCTAAACTTGGATTGATAAACGATATTATCCTATCTTGCTGATAACCCCTTAAGCTGTTCCATACTGGACCTGATGCTATTGAAAATAATAGTAAAATTAATAAAACATAACTTACTCTTACCCCAGAGTAAAATATCAATACCCCAAACACTGCAATAAGAACAAGTGAGGTACCAAGGTCAGGTTGAAAAAATACTAGCGCAAATGCAGGCAAGAAAATAAGAGTTGCATACAGAAAGTTTTGTATGCTTATGATTTTTTTAGTTTTATATGAAAGTAAATTAGAAATTGTTAAAATTAAGGTTACCTTTATAAACTCCGAAGGTTGAATATTAACAACTCCTAGGTTAATCCACCTTGTAGACCCTCTGGTAATTTCACCCATAATAAAAACTAATAATAAAAGAACTATATTAATTACATAAAGTGGGTATGAATATTTTTTATGAACGTTAATAGGGATTGCAGATACTACAAAAAAAATTATTAATGATAAAACAAAAAAAACTGCCTGATATATAAAAAGATTGTTATCTAACACATATAAATTTAACAATCCTAATATAGTTATCGCAAGATATGGTAAGAACACTGGTAAATATATACCGTAAAACATTAATTGGTTACCTTTTTATAACGTTAAACACGTCACTCTTAATAAAATCAACAACGTTTGTTATCTTAACAATTTCAACTTTAAAGGTATTTATTATTTTTTCTTGATCTAATGTATACTGTAAATCAATTTTATCTCCAACATTTAAATTATTTACCTTTCTAGCTTGCTGGATTTTTCTTATTAATGCTCTAAAATCTCCTTCTAATAAAAGACCTTCAGAAAGAGTAATCTTTAATGCTATTTTGTCATCTTTTACCTTAATTTCACCTGTTTCTTTTAGCTGAGCTACAAACTCTACATCTTTTACGTTTGATTCTTCTTTTATTATCTCAACCAGTTCAGAACTTAAACTTTTCTCACTCTTAATATACAAAGTTTCTAGTGGCTGCCTGACTGGAATATTTATCTCTTTTCTTAATGAGTGCGCGAAAGAAATATACTCTCTAACTTGCTCCATTTCTGATAACAGGTTTTTATCTTGCTCGGTTAACTGTACACTTTCAGGATACATACATAAATGTACAGAATCTAGCTTTGTATCTGCTGTTTCAACAAGCTCTTGATATATCTTTTCTGTAATGAAAGGTATAACAGGCGCTGCAACTTTTGAAAACTCTAGTAACACAGTATAAAGAGTGCTTATTGCCATATTATCGTTATTAGTAATTCGCCCTCTTGACCTTCTAACATACCAGGTTGATAAATCTGTTACAAAACTTTCAATTGATCTAACTGCAGTTGGTAGGTGGTATAACTCAATTGCCTGGCTAACCTCAACAGTTGCTTGGTTAAGTCTTACTAATATCCATTTGTCTAGTATATTTGTTGATTGTTGTAGTTTTTCAACGCTCCACTTATTTTCCTGTGCATATATTAAAAAATAATTAAGTGAGTTTAATAAAGGTAATAATACATTTTTTGATTTATTTCTAAGCTCTACCTCATCAAAACTTACACTTTCTCCAAGCATTACAGGCGAACCCATAAAATACAGCCTTAAAGCATCACCACCAATTGTTTCTAGTATCAATTTTGGATCAGGATAGTTTCCAAACGACTTACTCATCTTTCGTCCGTCTGTGCCTGCTAGTACTCCTGTTACTAATACATTTTTAAACGGAATCTCGTCAAATATCATCTCACTTACCCTAAACAACATCTGAAACCATGCTCTAATCTGACCTGTGTACTCTACTATATAATCAGCAGGAAAAGCTTTTTCAAATACATCTTTATTTTCAAATGGGTAATGATACTCTGCAAACGGAACAGATCCAGAATCTAACCAACCATCAAGTACCTCTGGTATTCGTTTGTATTTTTTACCATCTTTTTCTAATATTAGCTGATCACATATGTCTCGGTGCAGTCTAAATGGCTCACCCTCAAAATAGTATCCATCTTCGCGTTTTTCAATCTGATCTGTATACTTTGTAATTTCATCTATACTACCAACTACCAAATTTTCGCCTGTTTCGTCTTGCCAAATTGGCATAATTGTTGCCCAATAACGATTTCTAGATATACACCAGTCCGGCGCTGATTCTACTGTTTTTTCAAATCTACCTTTCTTAAAATGTTCTGGAACCCAGTTTACATTTTCATTATCACTTAATATTTTTTCGTTAACTTTTTTTAGATTAATAAAGTAGGCGTCTTGTGCCATGTATATTAATGGATTTCGACCTCTGTAATATGGTAATCTGTGTGTATAATCTTGTGATCTAAATAATATCCCTTTTTCCTGCATGTCAGATGCGATTAACTTACTTGCTCCTCTTAAGTATTTTCCTTTCCATGGGTCAATTGTCATTGCACCCTCTGCATCAATATCTGATATTATGCTTAGTCCATTAAGTTTTCCTAAATTAAAGTCGACCTCGCCAAATGCAGGGGCAATGTGTAATACTCCTGTACCATCGTCCTTAGTTACGTCTGAACTTAGATAGATTTTAAAGTCATTTTTATTTGAAATATCTACGTAGTAATTATATGCTGGCTTATAACTTAGACCATTAAGATCTGATCCTTTGAAAGTTTTTAGAATTTTGACTGTACCCTTAGGGGTAACGTCGTTAAATGTGTACTTAACCCTTTCTTTTGCAACAACAAAATAAGTTTCCTCAAATTTAACCAGTACATATTGATATTCAGGATTAACTGCAAGTGCAAAATTGGCGGGGATTGTCCATGGTGTAGTAGTCCATACTAGTAAATATACTGGCTGATTTTGCATCACGTCGTTAAATATATCTGATGAAAGCTCAAACTTAACAAACACACTTAAATCTGTTGTATCTTTATAATTATCTGGATCCATTGCAACCTCAAAATCTGAGACTGGTGTTGATGTATCAGTCGAATAAAGCGACACTCTTTTCCCTTTATAAATATATCCTTTATCGTAAATCTGTTTAAATCCCCATATTACAGACTCATTAAACTCTGGTTTCATTGTGTAATATGCATTTTTTAAATCTACCCATCTACCAACTCTATCTATGTACCATTCCCAAGAGGTAATACTGCTTTCTACATAATCTTTACACTCTTTTACGTATCTTGTTACTCCAAAATCCTCCTCTAACTGCTTTCTACTTGTTATACCAAGTTTTGTATTTACCTTTTCCTCGATTGGTAATCCATGACAGTCCCAGCCCCATACTCTTCGTACTTTTTTTCCTTTCATTGTCTGATATCTAGGCACTACGTCTTTTGCAATTGAAGGTAATAACGAACCGTAATGAGGATTTCCAGTTACAAAAGGAGGCCCATCAACAAATACAAAAGGATTATTATCTGGTCTTTCATCCACTGACCGCTTAAATGTATTGTTTTCTTTCCAAAATTTCAGCACCTCTTCTTCTATTTGTGGAAATGGCTTATTGTCTATTTTTTTAAAATTTTTCATCTTTGTACAAAAATCCCCCTATGTAAGGGGGATATAGCGCACGCTTAAAAAAGGTACGCTTAGTTATTAATAATTAATTGATTAGCAAACTTAGTATTCATAATTTTAGACTTTTCTCTATTATATGCTTAGTATTATCAACCTGTATGGCTCGATTTATCATATGAATTGTAGCAACTGAAACTGCTATTATCAATAATAAGGTTAGTATCATATCTATAATTCTCATGCAGACAATCTTAACACTTACTATACCCGCATGTATAACATTTTTGACAGCCCTCTTCTTTTACAAAAGATGCAACTCCGCATTCTGGACAAATATCAGCAAGTAGCCCTAACTGTTTTTCATGCTTAACAGCTTTTTGTGTCCCCGTTTCTGTTTCCTGTTCTACAACTTTTACAGCGCCTATGTGCTCTAATAAAACTCTTGAAACTGCATCAGGTAACGAGATTACTCTATTTTTACCAAACCCAACAGAGTTAGAACCACCTATCCTAATTAGATTATCGATTATCTCTCGTACTCTTTTATCTATTGTCATTGCAGATGGCATTCGTAGGTTAAGCGAGATCATTCTACCTAAACTTTCTGCAAATGCTGAAATATCAGAACCTGCCTTTCCTATTGTAATAAATATCTCAAATGGATTATCATTTTCATCAGAGTTAATAGTTACATAACAATCACCAAATGGAGTTTCTTGCTTATACGTATTTCCACTCATCTTTCTTGGTCTTGCAATAAACTCTTGCTGACTTGATAACCACTTATTTATTACCTCATTACTATCAACTGTTGTGTTTGTTTTTGTCTTTTCTGTACTTAAAACCTGTAGGTCACGACTTCCATCTCTATACACCGTACAACCCTTACAACCAAGCTCCCAGGCCATCATGTATCCATTTTTCATATCCTCAACTGTTGCGGAGTTATTAAAATTAATAGTTTTTGAGATGCTATTATCTGTATATTTCTGAAAAGTAGCTTGCATACGTATATGAGCCTCTGCGGATATATCCATTGATGTTACGAAAACCTTTTGAATATCTTGTGGAATCTCTTTCATTCCGACTACACTTCCGCCATTTGCTACGACTTTCGCAACTAATTCATTAGAAAAGATTCCTCTATCCTTTAGTGTCTGTAAGAAATGTCTGTTGATATAAAATAGGTCTTCTTCGTTTCCTTCGGCCATCATTTTCTTAGAGTATGCTAGTGAAAAATAAGGCTCTATTCCACTTGAAACATCTGAAAGCATTGAAATAGAACCAGTTGGAGCTACTGTAGTTAGTGCAGCATTTCTCATCTTTATGCCTTGTTCTGCAAAAACACTTAAACGATAGTTTGGAAACACTCCTTTTTCTTCTGCAAGCTGATTACTAGTTTTATGTGCCTCGTTTGTTATAAAGCTCATTACTTTTTCTGCAACCTGTCTTCCTTCTTCTGTATCGTATCCTAGATTTAAATCATAAAGCATATCTGCAAATCCCATTACACCTAGTCCTAAACGTCTATTGTTCTGACTCATTACTTGAACTCGTTCTACTGTGTGGTCAAACATATCAACAACGTTATCTAACATTCGCACAGAATTGCGAACGACATAACCCATTCTTTCCCAGTTAATAGCCCCATCAATAACGAATTTATCTAATATAATTGAACCTAAATTACAAACATCTCCAGCATGTAACATCTGCTCGCCACAAGGATTACAAGCCTCTATTCTACCAAGCTTTGGTAATGGATTAGTGTCATTTACCGTATCAGGAAATATAACTCCAGGCTCACCGTTTGTCCATGCAGCTGTTACTAATAAATCGAAAAGTTTGGTTGCTGTAATCTCAACGTCTTTTACCTCTTTAATCGAACCGTAATCATCACGTATCACCTGTCTTGGCAACATCTCAACACCTTTCCAATTACAAACCCATGGCTTATCAGATTTTTCTTTTACCTGTTTCATAAACTGGTCAGTTAATCCTACTGAGATATTAAAATTTCTTATCTCTCCCTCTTTCCTTTTACAATTAATAAATTCTAATATATCCGGATGATCAACGTTCATTATTCCCATATTAGCTCCATGCCTACCCTGTTGCTTGATTGTTCCAAATGCTGTGTCAAAAACCTTTAAAAAAGAAACAGGACCACTTGCTCTACCCATTGTTCGCTTAGCACTATATCCAGCAGGTCGAAGTAGGTGCCATGCAAAACCTAAACCAGAACCTTGCTGTTGTAGTTGGCTTGCCTCTTCTAATGTCTTAAAAATACCCTCCATGCTATCTTCAAAATCTAAAACTATACAGTTTGCGATAATCGAGGTTGGAGACCCTGCATTTTGTAATGTTCTGCCAGCTGGTGTAAATTCAAACTTTGTCATTATGTCGTAAAATGCATTTTCATATTTCTCAATTTCTTCATCAGACTTGCCATAGTTTTTTTCAACAAGTGCTAAAGCTCTTGCTACTCGTCGATATACGTCTTCTGGGGTTTCTGTGTACTGTCCATCTTCGTTTTTAACTAAGTATTTCCTTGCAAATACTTTTAACGCATTATCAGAAATCGGAAGGCTTGTTACTTTTCCAGAAAGTAAATCTTTGGTTGAATAAGGTGTAGTTTTAGAATTAACTTTTACCTCTAAATTATTTTCGTTCATTTTTGCGACAGTTTTCTATAGGGGCAAGTACTTATACCCATTAAGACATAAAATTATTACTTTAATTTAGAAATTTCTTGTTGAAAATCTTCTAAATCTTCGAAATCCAGAAATACACTTGCAAATCGCATGTATGCAACTAAATCTAGTTTTTTGATTCGTGTTAAAACCAAACGACCAAGCTCACTTGTCGAAACAATATTTGTGTTTCGATTTGTTAACCGCATCTCTATATCATCTAAGATATCTACGATCTGAGTTTCACTAACTGGTCTTTTACCACAAGCACTTTTTATGCTTTTTTCCAGTTTTTCTCGGTCAAACTCTTTTTTCTCACCATCTTTTTTTATAACAAAGATTTCTGCCTTTTCCGCCTTTTCATATGTAGTAAATCTCTTACCACATTTTAAACATTCTCGGCGTCTGCGACTTATATCTCCTTGTTCTGATGTTCGTTTGTCTGCAACCTTAGTGTCTGCAAAACCACAATATATACACTTCATTTGTATATCATAGCACAATATATAGTAGGTATAATCAAAATTAACAAAATTCAAATTGTTGGTCAAGGGGTAAAATAAGTATTTAGTATCGAGTATGTAAATCACCTTAAGGTGGACTAAGTAATTAGAAAATTATAAATAAAATGGGGTATTATCTATTTCTTAAAAAAGCAGGGATATCAAATTTACTATCATCTGGCCTTTCTTCATCTTCTTTCTTTTTCTCTGCATCAGTTTCTCTAAATTTGTCAGCTTGCTGTGGTGTACCATCTTTTACTAATGGGTTATTAAATGTTTTATAACTATTATTTATCCCTTCGTCAAATCCTGTGGCAATTACAACTATCTTTATCTGATCGTTTAACGCCTCATCCATTGTTGCTCCAAAAATTATCTCAGCATCAGGACTTGCCTTTTCTCCAATTATTCTTGCTGCTGCATCTACCTCGTGTAGCCCTAAATCTCTACCACCTATTACATTAATTAGTATTCCTGTTGCTCCGTCTATCGAAACATCTAAAAGTGGAGATGAAATTGCTGCTTTTGCTGCATTTTCTGCTCTGTTTTCGCCACTTGCTGTTCCTATACCCATCATTGCACTACCACTGTTTGTCATAATTGTCCTAACATCTGCAAAGTCAACATTAACTAAACCTGGCATAACTATTAAATCGGATATTCCTTGTACCCCTTCACCTAAAACACTGTCTGCAACCTTAAAGGCATCCATCATACTCATCTTTTTCTCAACAACATCTAATAATTTTTGGTTTGGAATTGTAATTAATGCATCTACCTGTTCTTTTAAAGCTCTTGTTCCTGCTTCTGCATTTTCAGTTCTACGAGCTCCTTCAAAATGAAATGGCTTTGTAACAACTCCTACTGTTAATGCTCCTACCTCTTTTGCAATCTGAGCTATAATTGGAGAAGCACCTGTTCCTGTTCCACCACCCATACCTGCTGTTATAAAGACCATGTCGCTACCCTCAAGTGCTGCTTTTATCTCGGCAATTGATTCTTGTGCAGCATCTTTTCCAATATCTGGTCTTGCGCCAGAACCTAAACCTTTTGTTAACTCTTTACCAATCTGAATCTTAACTCCTGCCTCATTAACCGATAAAGCCTGCGCATCTGTATTTATTGCCATAAAATCAACACCCCTAATCTGAAGATTAGCTATCATAGAGTTAATGGCATTTCCACCTCCACCACCAACACCTACAACCTTGATTTTTGCAAATTTTTCTACCTCTGGTTTGATTAACATAATTTATCTTATAAAGCAAACTCAAAATAAAATTCAACCTTAAAAAACATTTTTTTATTTTTGCGTTTACTTATAGTCTACCAATAAAAAGATAAATCCTTTTGGTACGACTATAGTGTATGCAAGAAATAAAGATTTGGCAATAGATAAGTGAAATTAGTATATAGTATCGGGTATCGAGAATATAGCATTGTCATGCTGAATTAGTTTCAGCATCTAAAATTTAAAATTCCGCTATTACGTCATCTCCAACTTGCGAAGTCCCGACTTAGCGGGAATTGGAGATCTAGTATAAAAGGGGCTGGATTCCCGATTACTCGGGAATGACGTTGGTATTCTGAAAAAAATGGTTACAACATTAAACTATCAACCCCGCGGGTTGATAATGGCGGTATTAGGGTATTTAAAATTGAAAATTGGGGGTGAAAAAAGCTCTGTCCGGTAGCTATCGTTAAAAATGATCATCGAAAAATCTTGGTCTTCCTTGAAACCTTCAACTTTCCGAACCACCGTGCCCTCCTGAGCTTTCAAAACTACGATCGTTGTTTCTTCTGGTAAAAAATCCGCTGGATAGCTTGCATCATCTTCTAGCCAAGTCTTTACACCCGCAGTTTTTCCATCATAAGAAACTATGTAGTTTCCCCGAACAATGTCAAATTCAACCCGGTCATTGTAGCTATGTGCCGGTGGGACAAATCGATCCTCAATCCCTGGCGCCACTGCGGTAAATTCCTTCAGTGCCGAAAAAACTGGCGAATTTGCCAATTCATTGTATATTATTATACCAAATACTATAGGCTAAGTCAATGGGGTGCTGTGTATAAAATGTGTAAAAATCTAACCTAAGGCATTAACCCTTTTACAAAGCCTAGCGCTTTTTTTAAAATATTCTTTGCCTTTCCTGCATCCATCATCTTTAAGTTAATTCCACCGCCCTTTTCTACCGAATAGCTTGTTCCGTAAAGTAGCGCTCCTACTACGCTTGCATAAGCTGGTCCTTGTATTTCGTCTATTAACCCTGTTACTCCTGATGGTGTTCCTATTCTAACTGGTACTCGTAGCTGTTGTTTTGCCATTCTGACTGCGTTAAAGGTATTTGAGGCCCCTCCTGTTAGTACTATGCCCGATGGTACCTTTCCAACGTAGCTTGATTTATTAACTTCGGTTGCTACTAGGGTAAAAATTTCTTTTAGTCTTTCTCCTATTATCTGATTTATTAACTTAATTGATACGTCTTTTGCATCTAGCCCAAACTCTGCAAAGTCTATATCTGCTTCTGTTATCTCATCTCCCATTACTGTACTTACCTTAAGTTTTACTTGTTCTGCAATATCTATTGATGATCTCAGCCCTATTGCTAAATCGTTTGTAATATGCTGACCACCAATTGGCAAAACCGAAGCGTATACTGGGCTTGTATCGTGGTAAATTGTGATTGAGGTTGTTCCGCCTCCTATATCAACCAGTACTGTTCCTAGCTCTTTTTCTGTGCTTGTCAAAACGGATCCAGCTGATGCTATCCCTGTAAAAACTGGTGCCTCTACATCTACCCCTACCTGCTGTACGCACTTTACTAAATTTTTGAGTGAGGTAGTTGATGCTGTAATTATCTCAGTTACTACCTCAAGTCTAATTCCGCTCATTCCGATTGGATCTTTTATTCCGTCTTGCTTATCTACTATAAAATCTCGCGGTATAACGTGGATTATCTCTTTTGTTGATGGAATGCTTAAGGCTTGTGCTGCTTCAGTTACCCTTTCTACATCTACAGGGGTAATTTCTGCTCCTTGGTTAGAAACTGCAACTACGCCGTGTGATGAAACGGACTCTATATGATTTCCACCGACTGTTATAAAGGCGCTATTTATCGAGTATCCTGCCATTCGTTCTGCTGATTCTAGGCTATCGCTTATCGCCTCGACTGCTTCGTCTATATCTACAACTGTACCTTTTTTTATTCCTTTCGAAGGTACTGTTGATACCCCAATCACTGACACTCTTTCATCTATTACATTTGCTATTAGTGTAGAAATTTTGGATGACCCTATATCTATTGCTGTGATTATATTTTCTTTTGACATGAGCAGAATTGTTTTATTTGTAACTGTTTAATATTAGCTTTATTCTAGTAGGTTCTAGTTGTAAATGCAAGATTAAAAATAGTAATCTACCAAGTTTAATCTATACCTACTTAGCATACTGAATCACTACCTTGTTTTCAACAAACCTTACCTCA
>JAQBTZ010000010.1 GCA_027624675.1 bacterium | reverse complement strand
ATAGTAGTTTAAATCTACATAGCTCTTTAGAAAATATAGAGCTTATGCAAACGTATAAGGTTGCAATTACTGAAAACGAACTAAACCTTGGGAAAAATGGAGTAATCTTAACCACTGCCCATAAATCAAAAGGACAAGAATACGCATATGTTTTTATAGTAAAAACCACAGATAAAAAATGGGGCAATAACGTAACAAGGGATCTGTTTAAACTGCCAAGTTCTATCTTAAACTTTGATAAAGACGAGAAAAAAGACCCGAATGAGGACGAAAGAAGGCTATTTTACGTGGCACTAACTAGGGCAAAAAAACAAATTTATATAACTTATTCTAATATTTATTATACCGATGGAAATAGCAGAGAGACAATGCCATCGATGTTTATAGAAGAGTTAGATAAAGCACATATAGAGAAACTTGAAAGTGCTGATTATGAAAACAATATCTCTGAATTTTTAGAAAATTCGTTAACTACAGCTAACCAAGATAATACCTCAGAAGAGGAAAAAGAGTTTTTACAAGAGGTATTTAAAAACTTTAAGCTATCCGCTACTTCTTTAAACTTATATTTAAAATGTCCATACAAATTTAAGCTTAAGGAAATTTTTAGAACACCGCAATATAAAAACAAAGCTTTATGTTTAGGTTCTGCAATACACTACGCACTTGAAAGGTACGGAAAAGAGGTCAAAGAAAATAAATCACCAGATGTTAAATTTTTAATTAACAGGTTTAATGACTCGCTAGCACAAGAGATATTAGATAAAAAAGATTTTAATGAAACAAAACAATACGGTGAAAAGATATTAACTTATTACTTTAATGCATATAAGGACAACTTTATAAAACCACTATTTACCGAGTTAAGGGTAGGAATAGGCACAAACCCAATGCCCTTTTTAGATGAAAATATTAGATTGCAAGGAGTAATAGATAAGATCGAACCAACTGAAACACAAGGATATGTAAAGGTGGTAGATTATAAATCAGGGCGCCCAAAATCCTCAAACGAGATAGAAGGTAAGACAAAAAATTCTGATGGGGATTACAAACGTCAGCTAATTTTCTATAAACTACTTTGTGATCTAGATAAATCACTTAGCTTTGTAGTAAAAGAGGCAGAGATAGACTTTGTAGAATCTGCAAGTTTAGGCAAACCAAAAAAGGTAAGTTTTGAGATTACAAAAGAACAGGTAGATGATTTAAAGGTAACAATAAAAAAAGTAATGAAAGATATCTTAGATCTAAAGTTTGGAAGAACAACAGATACATCAATTTGTAAGACCTGCGAATTTATCGATCATTGCTGGCCTGCGGGTTTACCAACCGGCCAGATTGAGCTTGATATTTAACCTACTTAACTGCCAAAAAGCTCACTAACTTTTTTCCAATTAACAATACTCCAAAACGCATTAATATATTCTGGCCTTCTGTTTTGATACTTTAGGTAATATGCATGCTCCCAAACATCTAATGCTAAAATTGGTATTCCTGCTTTATGCATAAGTGGGTTATCTTGATTTGGAGTAGATAAAACCTCTAATGTTCCATCTTCTTTCTTTACAAGCCATGCCCAACCACTCCCAAACCTTGTAGCTGCAGTGTTTGTAAATTGCTCCTGAAATAAGGCGAAAGATCCAAAGCTAGTACCAATTGCAGATGTAAGTTGACTACTTGGTTCTGATTTTTCGCTAGATAATATATTCCAAAACAAGCTATGATTAAAATGTCCTCCGCCGTTATTTCTTACTGCCATTCTAATACTCTCTGGCAAACTTTCTATTTCCTGTAATAACTCTTCGACACTTTTGTTCTGAAATTCGGGATTTCCCTCTAAAGCTGTATTTAACTTAGTAACATAACCACCATGATGTAAATCGTGGTGAATTTTCATTGTCTGCTGGTCAATAAATGGTTCAAGTGCGTTATATTCAAATTGCAATTTTGGTAGCTCAAACATAAATCTCCTTATATTAATAATTAGTACTATCAAGTATTAAACCGCCCTCTTTTGGTATCTCTTTAACCACTGTTTCTGATTCTTCTCTTTCTTTCCTTAATTTGTGCTCTTCTTCTTTCAATATTTGTCTAATCTGTTCTTGTTTATCAACTTCCTCTTTAACTAAGGACTCACCCTGCTCCATTTTCAATATATCCTCTGGGTTTGTTGTAATTAATTGGTGCTCCTCTTCACTTGCAACAACTTTAATTGCAACGTGATTTGTTCCTGCAAAAAATATTCCCTCACCTATTCCTGCTGAAAGCAATAGTCTTCTTTCTCCTTGTGAAAGGTAAAATACATCACTAATTCCATCAATTGCTGCAGGATGCTGCTTTAACAAAATCTGAATAGACGAGTTAGTGACAATTGCCTTTCCATAATCAGTATTTAAAAAGTCCTGTACATCTTGTGTTACTGTAGTTAACCCTAAAAAATATTTTCTAGCTCGTTTTGCAATACCATACATAAACAATGCGGAATCAGGATATTTCATCAAATACCAAGCCTCGTCAACTATCAAAACTCTCTTTTTTAGATCTTTTTTGATACGTGTCCAGATATAATCAAGTATTAAAAATATCGCAATTGGTCTAAGTTGGTCCTCTAAATCTCTTACCGAAAATACTGTGAAAGAATTATTGATGTTAACATTTGTTCGTTGATCAAATATTCCTGCAAGGGATCCTTTAATGTATCTCTCCATTCTTTCTGCAAGTGAGTGAGCTTCGTCGTCTTCCATTGTAAGCAACATTTTATACAAATCCTCCATAAGTGGTGGTTCTTTACTTTGTGTCGAAGGGTCAGCGGTAATACCCTTTAATTTATATGTTCCAACTAGTGCCTTATCAAGTACTGCCTCTTCTGAATTTGTTATCTCATGACTAAATAAAATCTTAAATAGTGTGTGTAAGCTTAATATCTTAAGACCTAATTCATTAACTCCCTCCTCATATACTCCTGATAAATCAAAAGGGTTTATCTTTACCCCTGATGATGGTGAAAAGTTAACGTACTCACCTCCTACTGTTTCTGCTAATCTTTCATATTCGTTTTCAGGATCAATAATAATTACCTCTGTTCCAAACATTAATGATCTAAGTGCCTCGAGCTTAACTAAATATGACTTACCTGCACCAGACTTTGCAAAAACAACTGTGTTAGCATTTTCTAATGAAAATCTATCAAAAATAATCAATGATCCGTTGTGCATATTCATTCCGTATAATATACCTTCGGTTGAAGTTAGCTCTGATGATGTAAACGGAAACGTTGTTGCAAGTGAGGTAGTATCCATGTTTCTTGTTATCATCAGCTTATCTAGACTATATGGAATAGTTGATTGAAAGCCTTGCTCCATCTGTAATGAAGCATGTTTTGTAATAAGTAAAAGTGATCCTGCTGTTGCTTCTACCCTTTTTGTAATATTATTTAGCTCCTCTAAAGTTTCTGATCCTATTGTTATATAAAATGAAAATTGAAAAAATCTTTCTATACCTTTAACTAACTGATCTTGTAACGAATTTGCATCCTCAAGCGCAGCCTTAACTCCAGGGTCAACTACCTTTCCACGCTCACTATCTGAGTTAAGTGTAGCCTCCATCTCTGCTATCTTGCGTCTTAAATCATCAAGCACACTTTTTGATGAAACTGGGTAATAGAACATGCTAAGATCTAAAGAGTTATCAAAGTTAATAAGTGGTCCTAACCAGTTTGCACTTACAAATCTAGGATAACCAGATACAAATAACGTTCTGGTATACCTTCCACCAATCTGCAAATAATCAAACTCTACCTGTATTGCAGATGGAGCAATTATATCGATACTTTCAAGCATTCCTTTTGCTAACATATCCTGAGTATCCTCTGTTATTATATTGTTTGCGTCTTCTTGTTCTATCTGAACAGCATCTGGTGCTATATCAGAATCCTTTTTTTTCTTAAAAAAATTCATATTAATTTTTATTTTCTAGTATTAAAGGCTCTACTAAAGGCGTAGTGTAATCAGAACTGTTTAATTTTATCCTTTGGTTTCTAGAAGTTTCAGTATTATAAATATCATAGTATAACTGTAAAAGCTCTTTAGAACTAAGCTGAGAAGCCTTTATACCTACTCTTTTAAACTCTTTGATAAGCGAATCTCGCTTTGGGTAAAGGTTGGTTTTAGCTTTATCTAAAATTGAATCTATATCAACATGAATCCTTTTCTCATGCACTCCAAATAGCTGTTTAAACGAAGAAAGTGGAGAGTTACGACCCACTAAGGAAATTTGGCCATAAGTTAAAACTACATAAAACTTTTTATCTAATACGTCATTTTTTGTAATAAGATCTTTAATAAACAACTTATATTTTTGAGTTAACTCCTTTAATTTCTTATTTCTCTGTTCTTCCATTTTAGTATCAACCCACTCTAGATACTCTGTTATATCCATTCTTTTTGATCTAATAACAACCTGTGTCTGAAAACTTAATGAGTTAAGTAAATTACCGTAAGCGGCAATCATAGCATCTTGTTCACGCTCGGATAACAAATCAAAGTTTACTGCAGTTGTCTTGATTACCATTGAGGCACCACCATTTTTCAGTATAACAATATCATCCTTTATCGAGGCTATATCTAAATGATCTTGTGTTGTAGGCATTTCTGTCATATTATCTTTCCTAAAATTAAGATGGGTGCCAATACCTTATCTTCTATTACTACTGAAATTATATCAAACTTATACCCATTTTTAATTACTTCAATGATATAAGTACCACTTGTTACTGGAGTTGAAATTATAAATTGTCCTAATTCATTACTCTTTAAGGCTCTAACTGGGTTATCCGAGGCATCTTTAATAATTACCACTGCCCCGTCAATAAACTTTCCATTTAAATCTTTGATTATTCCATTAATTACATTTGGTGAGTTTGTTAACTGTAATTTTAGATCTTTATCTGTTGCAAATACAGGGTTAACTACATTAACCGTTTTTACTTCCTCTACTGAGTTTTTTAGAATATTAACAGAATCCTTAACATTAAATATAACTTTGGACTTTTGTGTATCAAATGTCTTTTCATTTAATTTGATAGGTTTATCAAATATTTCTTTCTGAAATTTTAGCTTATCTGCCTCTAAATCTTTTATTCTTTTCTTTAAATTAGCGTTAATATCATTCGACTCCGAAAAATTTACTAATTTCTTTTGCTTACTAATCTCTTTTTCTAAGCTCTGATTTTCTTCTTTCAACTTTCTAATATCTTGTCTAAACTGATGAATTTCAGGGGTTAATGTATTTTGTATATCTAGTTTGTCGATATCCTCTGTCTTAAAACTAATTGCCTTTAATTTACGATCTATCATCTTACTTTCATTTTTTAGTTTGATATCATCACTAATCTTTCTCTTTCCTTCGTTTGATTTGTCAAAAATTGCTTTATAGTCATTTTTAAGCCTTTCCATTAAACTCTTTAAATCTGACATCTGATTATTAAGATCAAGATGAGAAGGTTGCATTATAACACTTACTTGATTTTTTGGTTTTGAAACCCCTGTATTAAACCTTTTTGGTAACATTATTTGTTCTTTACTTATTTCTTCTGAATGTTCTTTCTTTTCCACCTGATTTAGGGTCATAATCTTGTTTACTTCGTAATCTTCTGGAAATTCATAAAGAGTAGAATCATCAAAATCTTTAACATCATTATTTAGGTGTTTTAAAAACTGTGTTTCTTTATCTAAAAATGGGTCGTACTGGTTATCGTAAGTTGCATTTAAAAAATCTGCAACTTTTTGTCTCAAACCACTAGGAGTAATAGCCACTATATCTTGTTTAACTGATCTTGAATAATCAGATAAAAAATAATCAGGAAGCTGAGGATTTTTTCTCCATACCCTCTGTTGAGGTGAAAAAACTGAAATCAAGAAACTTTTTATCCACTGATCAAGACCTCTATCTTGAACAGGTAAAAAAGCCATTCCGATACCACCTAACAAAAAAACTGCTGCCATTGGGTATCTAAAAAATATAGGCAAACCTAACTTGTTTATTAAAAATGATATAACTATTCCACTAGCTAAATAAGCAAACTGTCTTATTGTAAGATCCCCAACCAACTTAAACTCCACAGACATAATATTTTGTGGAACCGCATGTTGTTGGCTAACTTGTTCTCGTTCTTCTCTATCTGCCATACTAAAATTTCAATGTTAAATTACTATTAAGTGTTTCTGTGTATTTGTACACTCCGCCATCATTTTTAAAATTCAACAAACTAAAAACTGTAGGATCAAGAGGGCTAAACTTAACAGTAAAATTTTGTAGTTTGATGTTTGCAATTTTTGAAACCACAAGATTATACCCTGAAACAGTTGGTTTTGATAATTGATACGCAATTGTTACAGTATGTGAGCCACCAGGATCGATTGTAACTGGATATGTAATTAAATTTGTAGCATATTTAGATGCTTGTATCTGATATTCGACACTTTTTTTCCATGTAGCCCCATTACTGCTTATATTAAATGAATTTGCAGAAGACGGAAGTAGCAAATTAATATTGCCGGAAAAAACTCCTTGATTATCTCCACCTTGTTTTCCCGAATGTAACAGAGTTAAGGTCAAGCTTGCCTGAAAACCCAATGAATTTTCAGTTAAAGAATATACCGTATTGCTAATAAGGTAAGATCCTAAGTCGCTACCTCCAGTATTATCAATATTCATAACTATAAAATCTGAACTATCAGAAAATGCAAGAACAGGTGTGATTCCAAGGTCCCCTGCAATGCTTACATCAGAAGAGGTTGGGGAAAATATTATCTTTCTCTCTTTAATTATCTTAAGGAAATCATTAGTAGCAACTGCCTTTCCCCCTATTATAGCTAACGCATAATCGGTAATGGATAACTTTTCAAGTATCTTACTATCAACAAATAACACACCGTCAATATCGCCACCCTGTTTACTTCTAGCAGCCTTAACATAATTTGTTGCATATTCTGCAAAATCAATCTGTGGTAATGACTCTACCGTTATACTAACCTCAGTTAACTCCTCAAAATTATAATCTTTAACCTTTAGTAGGTATTGATTTACAGGTTGACCTAAAAAATATGCTGACTTAGAACTATCTGTTACAACGATTAAGTATGTTTTGTTGCCACTAAATAACTCTGCAGTATTATTAGCTAAAATTAATAATTTGTTATTAATTTCCTGCTCTGCTTTAATATCAATTAAAGGTAAATTACTTTCAAGGCTAGCCTCGTACAAAGATAGATACCTATTAGCCGCATCAATTTTTGCGATTACAGAACTTACCCTTACTAAACCGTTATTTTCTGACTTTGCTGAAAACACACCATTATAAATACGTGTTAAATCAGACTTTGCGTTACTAATGTATTTAAGATAGTTAACTAGGTAATCCTCAGAAAAACTCAACTCATTTTTCACATTTTCTCCAAAAACACCATTAAACATCATCTGATTTTCAACTGGTTTATTTATATTAATTATTAAATCCTCGTATCTCCCCATTTTATAATCCTCCAGATACTGATTTATATCAGTCTTAGGAATAATAATCTGGTTTTTCAAAAATAATTCGTACCCAATAATTATGACTCCTGTTAAAAGAAAGGTTAAAGCAATAATAAACAAGACTCTTTTAAAATTTTTATTAACTTTCAGAGAGGATAAAGATTTATTAGTTGTTTTTACGTTTGGATCAACCCTTTTAACTACGTCATCAGGTTCTTTTGTAGAAACAGCTAAAGATATTGTTGTATCTTTTGATATATCTTTCAACTCAGATGCGGTTGCAACACTTTTACCAAACCATTTAATGGTTTCATTTATGCCATCTTTAAAAGACACTTGTAACTCAAAATCAATCTTATTAAGTGAGCTTATATCAATTTTTTCAACCGTAGGTATACTGTCTACTTTTTTAGCCGGTCTAAACAAAATATCAAGTTTTCCATCAGATATGTCTTTTAATAAATAGGCAATTTCAAGTGGGGTAGTTAAATTTGGAACAAGTGGTAAAATTAGTCCTCTTCCATTTTCATTTAATATACTTGTTTCGAGTAAATTTACTGCATCAGAAACGTACGAGTATCTTTCTTTACTTAATCCATCACCACTAACTATTAAATCTTGTTCGTGTAAAAAGTAATCAAGCAAGGTTCCAAGTGAGGCTGTACTTTTTAAACTCATTCTAGGTCCATATACCTCTGAAAAACGTACAATCCTAACATCAAGTCCATTTTTCTTGTAATATTGCCATACTAAAGCCTCAGCAAATCGCTTTGCTTCTGAGTATGAAAAAGTTCTCTCTTCTTCTTCTGAGGATCCAAAATAATTTTCTAGATTTACACTAGACACAAAACCCTGATATATTCCAAGTGACGAAGCTAAAACAAATTTTGAATTATTTTTTATTGAAAACTCGAGTAAGTTTCTTGTAGTTAAACTATTTGTGAGTAAAATTTCATATTCTATATTTTCAATATCATCCCTAGTATGAGACTCCGTTGAGGCTAGATGAAATATATAGTCAAACTTAGTATTTTCTACCTCTTTAGGAATCCCAACATTTAAATCATACTGAACAAAATTAAAATTTGGATTTTGTAACGAATTTTCTAGATAAATCTTTTTCCCCGTAGACAAATTATCAACACCTGTTACCAGGATATTTTTTTGTAATAAAGACTCAACTAAATGTGATCCAATAAATCCTGCGCAACCTACAACTAGGGCGCGAGGCATTTTTTTTATAACAGGCATATTTAAGATAAGTATATACTTTTAAAACCCAAGGTTGAAGTAAAAAGTATAAAAGTAAATTCAATAGTTTATTAAAGTTTAATATATAATAAGTTATTATGAAAAATGAAATCACAATTTATACTGATGGTGGTTCGAGGGGTAACCCAGGACCAGCTGGCATTGGTTATGTTATTAAAGATTCTGATGGAAACAATCTGGAGATTGGATCTAAATTTATTGGAACCAAAACCAATAACGAAGCAGAATATCTAGCCCTAATTTCAGCTTTAGAACAAGCAAAAAAGTTACAGCCAGAAAAGGTAAATATAATTGCAGATAGTGAATTAATGATAAAACAACTAAGAAAAGAGTATAAAGTAAAACAAGATCACTTAAAAATTCTTTTAGAACAAGTTGAAACTTTATCACAAAACTTTTCTAAAATAACTTATTCACATGTAAAAAGAGAGTTAAATAAAGAGGCAGATTTATTGGTAAACCAAGCGTTGGACAACCAAGCCATTGTCAACCCCGCGGGTTGACAATGGCGTTAGTAAAGTAATTTAGTATCCAGGCATTCCACCACCCATATCAGGCATACCCATTGATTTTTCTTTTTCTGGTACATCTGTAATTAAGGCCTCAGTTGTTAAGACCATTCCTGCAACACTAACTGCATTTTGTATTGCTGATCTTGTTACTTTAGCAGGATCAATAATTCCACTTTCAACCATATTTACAAATTCCATTGCCATAACATCATAACCTATCCCACCCCCCCTATTTTCAACCTCTCTAACAACCCAACCTGCATCAACACCAGCATTTTCAACAATCATTCGTAGTGGTTTTTCAAGTGCTCTAAACAAAATATCAGCTCCAACCTTTTCATTTGCATTAAGCTGTAATGTAGCAATTGATTTTCTAGCTTGCAAAACTGCTATTCCTCCGCCTGGTACTATACCCTCTTCAACAGCAGCCTTAGTTGCTGCAACTGCATCTTCAATCCTAAACTTTTTCTCTTTTAACTCTACCTCAGTTGCTGCACCAACATTAATAACAGCTACACCACCTGCTAACTTTGCCATTCTTTCTTCTAAATTTTTAGCATCATAGTCTGAATCTGTTTCTGCAATCTGTTTTCTAATCTGAGCAATTCTCTCTGCTAATGTATTTTTATCCCCTTGTCCGCCAATTATTGTGGTCTCATCTTTACCTGCAACAACCTTATCAGCTTTACCTAAATCACCTACTGTTACTGTATCTAACTTTCGACCTAAATCTGCAGAAATTACAGTTCCTCCTGTTAAAATTGCAATATCCTCTAACATTGCCTTTCTTCGGTCTCCAAATCCTGGAGCTTTTACCGCCAAAGCGTTAATTGTTCCTCTAACCTTGTTTACAACTAAAGTTGCTAAAGCCTCGCCGTCAATATCATCTGCAATAATTACTAGACTTTTTGTCTCTTTAACTAAATTTTCAAGCATCGGAAGTAAATCTTGCATAGAGGAAATCTTTTGATCGGTAATTAATATTCTTGGATTTTCTACAACAGATTCCATTCTGTCGCTGTCTGTAACAAAATAGTGTGAAGCATACCCCTTATCAAAAACCATTCCATCTGTGTACTCTACCTCTACATTTAATGACTTTCCTTCTTCAACCTGAACAACACCCTCACTCCCAACTTTTTCAAGTGCCTCTGAGATAATATCGCCGTACTCTTTTGATGCAGAAGAAATAGTTGCAACCTGTGCCTTTTCCTCTTTAGAGGAAACTGGTTTTGCCATTTTTTTAATCTCATCAACTACTACATCCCTAGCTTTTTCAAGCCCAACCTTAATCTCCATAGGGTTAGCTCCTGCGGTAATATTTTTTAATCCTTCTTCAATTATTGCTTGGGCTAAAATTGTTGCTGTGCTTGTTCCATCTCCTGCTACATCTACTGTTTTTGTTGCTGCCTCTTTTAACATCTGTGCACCCATATTTTCAAATGGATCTGCAAGCTCTATCTCTTTTGCAACTGTAACTCCGTCATGTGTAACCGTTGGAGCACCATACTTTTTATCTATCATTACGTTTCTGCCTTTTGGGCCTAGTGTTGTTCCAACTGCTTTTGCAAGTGCGTCAACCCCTGCCTTAAGTTTTTGTCTTGCATCTGAACCGTATTGTAATTGTTTTACTGACATAATTATTTATATATTGCTAATTAATACTAATCTATTACTATCGCTAAAATATCAGTGTCTTTTAATATTAAAAAGTCTTGACCATCTAACTTAACCTCGTCTCCTCCCCAGCTTTTAATTAAAACTACGTCACCTTCTTTAACACTTATCGCAATCTTTTCTCCCTTTTCATTAATTGCCCCATCACCAACTGCAACAACTTTTGCCTGTTGAGGCTTTTCCTTTGCACTATCGGGAATAATAATACCCGAGGCTGTTCTTTCCTCTTTTTCTAATCTCTGAACCAACACATTATTTGAAAGTGGTTTTAAATTCATATTTCTTTTCTTAAATTAATACTTATATAGACAAGAAACTTAGGACAATTTCCCGAAGTTTTACCAAACATACATAATGTAAGAGATTATGGATTTTGTGTCAAGAGTTTTTTAGTGCCTCTTTGGGTCAGAAGACGGAATCAAGCTACCATCATATCCAAACATATCCTCTACCATTTTAGGGATTTTTGCAGACCAAAACATAACTACCAAACCTATTACAATATTTAATAGTCCTGCACCAAAATCATACCAAGCAACATTTGCATTGTCAGATAACATTATCATTATACCAATTTTAATTACCATGTACATTAATGGTAGTGCCAAAACATTTGCAATAATACCTTTAAACCAATGTGAAATAAAATTACCCTGCCCAGGAATTGCTCCAAACAATAATATAATTGGTGCCATAACAGTAAGCATTATAAGTTTTACTAATCTTTTTACGTACTCAATTGCATACATAATACCTGCAATCACAACACAGACTAATAGTGCTAAAAATATAATTAATAAGCTAATACCAACCACAGGGATTGCACCTGTTACAAAGAGAACACCTACAAATTTAATGACAATTAAGATCATTAATACACCATAACCAAGCGCAACACCATTCCAAGTACCTAATTGCCCTACATTTTTTAAAGCCCCATACAAAGGACCAATAGAAGAAACTGCTAACGAGCCTATCCCATAGCTAAATGTAATTAAAAGTAAAACTATAAAAAAACTTGGAATTGCAGATTGCACAGTTACAATTGTATGTGGGTCAATCTGTTTGCGAAACATAACCATAAAACCAACCATAATAATAACAACTACAAAAATTAAATAGGCCAAATTTCTAAAATATTTCCATACACCAAAAACAACATCTAGTGCACCACCACCAAAAGTTTCAGCATATACTGGCTTAGTTAAAATATTATTATCGATTGTTCTATTTACATAATATTGAAAAGAAAGAGGTGGTGTTAAATATTTTTGAGGGTCCTCAATTGATTGAAAAACATACTGAAACACACCATTGCTACTTGCAATTTTTGTACAGATTGCATTGTTTGGGTCATCCTTACAAGTACCACCAGCCTCCAATAAATCAGGCATTGTGTTTGATGTAAGTGCAGTAGATATTCCACTTGTAGTAGAGGTAATAACCTGATTACATACCCAACCTGCAGTTAGAGTATTACCTGACGCACACCCTTCTGTAACCTCCTTATCAAAATCAATACCTGCAGCATGTATAACACCCGCAGAAATAATCAAAAAAAGCACCAACCAACTAAAAATTTTATCTATTTTACTCATTAAGATGATTATACAATTTCTTATT
>JAQBTZ010000009.1 GCA_027624675.1 bacterium | reverse complement strand
AGTTTTAATAATTTCAGTTGTATTTTTTACTCTTGGATATAAAAAATCATTATTAGGTTTATATCTATTAACTCCTTTAGTTATCTTAATGCATAAACAAAATTTTAGTTTGTTTGGGGTCTGGGATCTATTGCCGATAAGACTTGCAACCTTGTTTTTAATTTCTGGTTATTTTGTTCAAATTTATAGATCAAAACAAATCTTACTTTCAATTAACTCATATAAACAAAACCCATTTTTGTTAGGTTTTATTGCATTAGTTGGAGCGATTGTTTTGTCTTTTTTTAACACAATAAGTTTTCAGGAAAGTATTCATCTGTTTTCATTTTTATGTTTGCAGATAGCATTAATCTTTATTGCATTTGATTTAGTCGATACCCACAAAAAGTTTTTTAATTGGTTTAACATATTTGTTTATACAATATTTGGTAGTTTAATTTTTGCTGTTTTTCAGTATTGGTATTTTTTACAATATGGAAAACCGATTGGAGCATTATGGTATATACCTGGCGTTTATGTAAGGTTAGGCTCGTTGTTTTGGGATGTAAATCATTATGGAGCTTTTTTGGTAGCAGGGTTGTTTATGACATTTTCTTATTTCCTTTTGACTAAAGGGTATAAGAAATATTTTTCACTTTTTACCTCAATTTTTATTATTCCTATCTTAATACTTACAAATTCCCGTAGCTCGTGGGGAGGAGCCTTTGTTGGTGCAATAATTTATGCAATATTGCTTTATATTAACGGGTATAAAAAATTTATTATCTCAAGTCTATTAACTCTCTTAATTTTAATAATTAGCGTGTTTTCATATGTTGAGATTAAAACTGATTTTTCATTTACAGCTTGGTATACAAACTATACTCATACAAGGCTTGATTCATCGGAATCACATATGATCTTAATTAAAAAGGCGTGGGAAGTATTTAAAGAACATCAAATTATCGGTGGTGGATATGGAAACTTTAATGAGCAATTGAGAACTTTAAATGCAAAGGATAATGAGTATTATTTTTTAAGAGATCCTGGTGCCGCACAGGTTAGAGTTCCAAGTCATAGTATCTGGGGTCAGATGCTGTCAGAGACTGGCCTACTAGGGTTTGGAATATTTACATTTCTTACATTAATAATAGTTTTTAGTTTATTAAGACTTTCAATAAGTCAAAAAGATGTTTTTGCCTCTGGATTACTTGCCTCATTATTAGCAACTTTGGCATCAGGTATTTTTTACTCTTATAACTTAGAATTTTTCTGGTGGATTTATATGTTTTCAATTGTCTATGTTGTTATAACAAGTCAAGTCAAGGTTACTTTTGTAACTATTTTTGATTGGGTTAAGGCAAATAGCTGGGTAATATTTTTGTTAATTGCATTATTTGCAGGATTTTATATATTTTTAGGGTTAGGTACAAATGCGTTGATTGATTATGATGAAGCAATTTATGCAAAGGTTGCAAAGAACATAGTAGATGGTAAAGGGATAGGGACTTTATATTGGAACATTGAACAGGCTTGGTTTGAAAAGCCACCTTTATATATGTGGTTAACTGCACCTTTATTAAAAATAACAAGTTTTGCACTTTCTTCTTGGGCTGTTAGATTTTGGTCAGCTATATTTGGTTTTGGAACTGTACTACTAACTTATCTTTTTGCAAAGAAAAAGTTTGGACTATTTGCGGGGATAGTTTCCGCAGTAGCATTAACAACAACTGTTCAATTTCTTTATTATAGTAAACTTGGAATGTTAGATGTTAGCGTTACATTTTTTATTACATCAGCATTATATGTATATGCTATTAACAAAAAATCGATTTTAAATTCGTTATTAATTGGTGTTTTAATTGGTTTAGGAGTAATGACTAAGGCAATAGTTGGTTTATTACCAATAGGAATAATAGTGGTGTATGAGTTATTACTTATATATTCAAAACAGAAAAAATTGTCGGAATTTGCAAATCAATTTTTAATAATAATTGTAGGGCTATTAGTTAGTGTTTTGCCATGGCATTATTATGAAACTGTTAAGTTTGGACAGCAGTTTTGGAACAGTTACTTTATAAAACAGATATTTGAAAGGGGTATTACAGGAGACGAGAAAAAATCCGCATCGTTACTTTGGTACTTTATAGTACTGAAAGTCAGCATGAGATTTTGGTTTATTGCTTTAATTCCATCTGTATTTATTGTGTTTGTTAAATCCCTTAAAGGTTCAAATATATTTAAGTTATTATTAATTTGGGCGGGGGTGATATTAGTCTTTTTCTCAATATCTAATACGAAACTAATTTGGTATATCATGCCAATTTATCCAGTCCTTGCAATTATAATAGGATTTGGTGCCTCTAAGGTGTTGTCATTAGCAAAAACTAGATTTAGCAAAAACAAAATTGGTGTTGAGTTAATTGCAGTTACTTTAGTTATCTTGATTGGTTTTTATAATGTCTACTTGGTTAGGGACCGAATATGGACACCTGACTTTAATAGATTTAAAAAGGTATTAGTAAATACCGCGAATGAAAAATATCTAAATCATCTATTATATTACGTTGAGATGGAGGAGCCAGTTATTAGGTTTTATGTAGACTCTAACACCCAGATTAAAGGAGTAAGTAGCGCTGATATCTGGTTAGTGTATGAGGGACTTTCATATTCAGAATCGATGTTGGTAATTGCAGGGGAGGATGTTCATAAGATTTTTAACGATAAAGGTATAAGGGTAATTAAGGTAAACGAAGAAGATGATTACTTTTTATACGATATACAATCTTTTAATGCTTATGAGCAAGGAAAGGTAAACCAGGTTAAAGCTGAATACAATGCATTGTTAAAAGACATTACACTTCGAGAAACTACAGGGTTATTAGTTACACAGGTTGAATACAATACTCTTAATCAATTATTTGATACTTATACAAGTATGCAAGCAGAGGTAGATGAAAAAATAGAAGCTGAAAGGTTGAGCCAAGATGATTAAATTATCAGTTGTGATTTCTTGTTTTAATAATAGACATATAATTGAAAAGACTATTGATTCGAGTATCGCAAGCCAAAAGGAGTTATTAGAAAAATTAGCATTAGAGACTGAAATTATAGTATTTGATAACGCATCAACAGATGGAAGTGCAGAGTTTATTAAGAAAACCTACCCTCAGATAAAACTTGTAGAGAATAAAGTAAATATTGGGTTTTCTAAGGGTAATAATAGTGCCAGACCTTATGTAAACGGTGAGTATATATTATTTCTAAATGGCGATACAGAGTTTAAACCTAATGTTTTCGTCAAAATGCTGGAGTATTTTGATGGAAATAAACAAATTGGGGTAGCAACCTGCAAGGTAGACTTGTTTACAGGTGGTCTTGATAAAGATTGCAGAAGAGGTGAGATGAACTTACTTAATACGTTTATGAGAATAACTGGTTTATGGAAACTGTTTCCTAAAAACAGATTTTTTAACGGATATTACTATGGTCATATTTCAGAGACTGTTGAGCACGAAGTTTTTGGAGTACAAGGAGCATTTTTACTAACAAGAAAAGAATTAGCAGATAAGATTGGATGGTGGGATGAGGACTACTTTTTAAATGGAGAGGATCTTGATTTTTGTCAAAAGATTCATGATTTAGGATTTAAGATAATGTATTACCCCGCCGTAAAAATTATTCATTATAGGGGCTATTCAAAAGGAACAAGAGAAGTAAAGATTATTACTACAGATATTAAAAAGACCAGAATCCTTGTTGCAAAATCTTCTGTTGAATCGATGAAGATTTTTTATAAAAAACACTTAGCAAGAAAACATAATATATTAACAAATATGCTAGTGTATTTTTCACTTGCTGTTTTAAGTACGCTTAGGGTGTTAAAATATAAAATTAAAGTTTAAGTATAAATTTTAAGGAATAATATGAAAGTAATAGTCTTTTCAGGAGGAGTAGGAACAAGATTTTGGCCTGCAAGCAGAAAAAAGTTTCCAAAACAGTTTCATGCTGTTGTTGGAAAAAGATCCTTACTACAAAGTAGGGTTGATTCTTTAGTTACTCAGTTTAAGGTTGAGGATATATTTATTAGTACTAACTCAGATTACGTTGATGAGGTAAAAGACCAATTGCCTGGAATTCCATTTGAAAATATTATTGCAGAACCAATGATGAAAGATACTGCAGCTGCAGTAGGGTATGCAGTTGTAAAGATGCAGGATAGGTTTGGCGAGCAAGAACCACTTGCTATTTTATGGTCAGATCATATTGTAAAAAAACCTGAAATATTTTTAGAGTCACTTAAGATTGCTGATAAGCTAGTTTTAGAACAGAATAAGTTTGTATTATTAGCAGTTCCTCCAAGATATCCTTCTAGTGAAAAGGGTTATATAAAAACTACCAATCGCATAAAACAGTATTCTCCTCATATTGGTATTTATAAGTTTGAAAAATTTGTAGAAAAACCAGATATTGAGACTGCAAAAGAATATATTATTGATGGTAATTATTATTGGAATCCAGGTTATTTAGTAGCAACCCCTGAGCTTATAATGCAGAAATACAAGGAATTTGCTCCAGAAATACATAATGGGTTAATCAAAATCGCTGATAATATTAATTCAGATAAACTTGAAGAGATAGAGATGAAAGTATTTGAATCTTTAGAGAAAGTTGCAATTGACTATGTAGTTTCAGAGAATTTAGAATCTGATGATGCTTTAGTAGTTGTTTCTAAGATGGATTGGAGTGATGTAGGAGATTGGTTTGGATTAAAAGAAGCACTGGAAGAAGATGCTAGCGATGTTATAACCAAAGGAAATGTTTTAGATAAAAATTCAGAAGATTGCCTTATTTATAACTATTCGGATAAAGCATTGGTTACAACACTTAACTTAAATAATATGATAGTAGTAGTAACGGATGATGCGGTTTTAGTATGTAATAAAGATGATATGGGAGAAGTTAAGAAAATGGTAAAGGGTTTTGATAATACTAAATATGCCGAGTTTCAATGAGATAGCTCAATGAGTATCAATAAAGACTTTCGGTAATTCTACTAAGTTTACTGCTTAGTTCTTGTGCATTTTTTAAGTTAGTGTCCTTAGTTAATATACAGATATAATATTTGTAATTATCATTTATTACGATCCCACAATCATGAAAGCTTGCTGTATCTGGCCAAGTTCCGATTTTATGAACTAAGCTAGAATTGTTTTTAAGACCTGGTTTTATTCTATCTTCAAAGTTTGTATCTGTTAGGTATGTATAAAGAATTGTTTTGCTTTCGTCTGAGATAATATTAGTTGTATCGATATTTTTAAACATAGTTATTCCATCACTAACTTTTCCTGTATTATTGTTTGCAAAGTTTTTGCTAGTGCCAAGATCAAGTGCAGTTTGGTAGATATTGTCAATTCCAAACTCTCTAATAAAAATATTCATTGCTACATTGTCAGATTCTTTAAGTAAGTAAACTAGTAGTTGATTAATTGTATAGTCAGAGTCAAATTCATTGTATTGTAAACTTCCATCTCCTGTTGCATAGTCCTCTTTTAGATATGTAAATTTATCTTGTAAAGTATATTTTTTTGAATCTAAATTTTTAAACACAGTAACTGCTACAGGTAACTTGAAAATAGACGCATAGTAAAATTCTTCGTCTGGGTTAATTGTAAACTTTTGGTTAGTGTTTAGGTCTAAATATGCAAAACTAAAAGAACCAGTAGGTATTGTTATATCTATAAATTTATCTTTTAAAGATTCTGTACCCGCGGTTTTTGGTATTATTGTGTTTGTAGTTGTTGGTTTGGTGTATACAAATGTACTTTCTGAGTTGAATAATGAAAATATAACTACAACGACAATAACTATTAAAATTATGTATATTATCTTCATATCTTTAGTATACATTAATTAAAACACGTATTTAGTGTATTATTATCATATGAAAATTGTAATTGATGCTAGGATGTGGAATGAAACAGGAATAGGCAGATATATTAGAAATTTAGTGTTAGGGCTTGAAAAACTTGATACTAAAAACGAGTATTACTTACTTTTATTGCCAGATGAGTTTGAAAATTTAGATTTAGGTCAGAATTTTCATAAAGTATTAGCAGATTTTAATTGGTATACAATCAAAGAACAGTTTAGATTGTCTCAACTACTTAATAAATTATCTCCAGATCTATTTCACTCACCAAATATCAATTTCCCAGTTTTCTATACGGGAAAGATGCTTGTCACAATACACGACTTAATAATGTTAAAGACGTATGAGAAGATGAGTGTTAAAAGATACATAAAAATTGTATTACTAAATATCACATTACAATTACTGCGTAAAAGTACCGTTAAAATAATAACTGTGTCTAATTTTGTAAAAGACGAGATAATTTCTAAGTTAAAATTAAAATCATCAAAAGTTACAGTTGTTTATAACAGTATTGATTTTGATAATAGTAGAGCTAGTTTTCCAAGTGATAATGAGCGGTATTTGATTTATGTAGGAAATACATATGGTCATAAGAATGTTAGGTTTTTGATTGAATCTATAAAGCAGATTAATAGAAAACTTATAATTGTGGGGAAAGAAGATGCATCTGTAATAAAATTAAAAGATCTTGTAAATAAACTGGGTGTTGATCACCTTGTAGTTTTTAAAGGATATGTTGATGATACAGAACTTGGGACACTTTATTCCAATGCATTTGCCTTTGTTTTCCCAACTGTAGACGAAGGTTTTGGTTTGCCTGGTTTAGAGGCAATGAGTTATCGTTGCCCTGTGGTTTGTACGGAAATTAAGGTTTTACAAGAAATTTATAAAGATGGTGCGTTATTTTTTAAACAAAATAATGTTGCAGACCTAATTGAAAAACTACAATCTCTTGAAGATATTGATAACAGAGATAAATTAATAAAAAAAGGAATAGAAGTATTAAAACAGTACGAATCTAATAGTTTTATTAAGGAAACTTTAAAAGTTTATTACGAGCTGGTTAGTTACAATTAAGTTTATATATCATATAATACTGTAACTTTATTATTATGAAAGATAATTTTTTTCTTTATACATTTCCAAAAAGACTGATAGATATTGTTTTTGCAACAATGTTTATCTTTATCTTTTCACCAATTTATTTAGTAAGCATGATTATAATATTTATGCAGGATTTCCATAACCCTTTTTATACTCAAGTACGTATAGGAAAGAACAAGACCCCATTTAACTTTTACAAATTTAGATCTATGATTGTTAATGCTGATGATATCTTGTTTAAGGATAAAAAATTATACAACGAGATGAGGTCGGGAAGTAACAAGGTAAAAAACGACCCAAGAGTAACTAAATTTGGAAGATTTATAAGAAAATACTCTATTGATGAATTTCCTCAGATGTTAAATGTACTAAAGGGAGATATGAGTGTAGTAGGACCAAGGGCATTAAGGGTCGATGAATATGAACTGTATGCCTCAAAAAGCCCTATCAATAAAGAAAAACTAATAGAGATAGGAACAGTTAATCCAGGAATAACAGGTTATTGGCAGGTAAGTGGAAGATCTAGTATTGATTTTGATTCCAGAATTAATATGGATTGTTTATACGCCAAGAAAAAGAGTATCGTGTTTGATATTGAGATATTAATAAAAACACCATATGCAGTAATAAAAGGGGAGGGCGCGTTTTAAGCTTAGAAACAATATCCCTATTGCATTTTTTGTAAAAAAAAGCGAGACTTATTAACATACTATGTTGACAATGTGGAAACCAAAACAAAATAGAGCATCCTTACCTAAACTAAATTTTAACTTTAGGTTTTTTAAGAAAAAGGATAATTTAGATTCTAACCGTTTTAAGGGTATCTTTAAGATATTAAAAATAGTCGGAATTTTTCTTTTTGTAATCGCATTATTTGTTTTCTTTTTAGTAGTATTACCAGCATTACAAGTTAAAAAAGATTTTGATACGTTTGTAAATTCTACAAATGTTATTAAAGTTGCTTTAAAAAACCAAGATTTAGATCAGTTAAAAGATGGTATTACATCATCAAAAGCAGATTTGTCAAAATTACAAGTATCAGTTGATAAGCGTTTTGCTTTATATAAACATATCCCTTTTACTAATACATACATGGAGGATATAGATAACATATTTAAAGCAGGAGAGCATGGTATAGAATCAGCATATATTGCTGTGGATAATGCAACACAGTTTGCAGATGTACTAGGTTTTAAGACAAAAGATCAGCCTGAGGTTAAAGAGATAAGTAACCAGGAAAGAATTTTTAACCTAATGAAAATCCTTCCAGAATATGCACCAGCACTGGATAAAGTTTCTGTAGAGCTAGTAGCTATGGAAAAAGAGCTAAATAAAATTGATCCATCACGTTATCCAGAAATGATACAAGGGAAACAGGTTAGAAGTAATATTATTACAGCCCAAGAAACAGTAAGACAGTTAAATCAAAAAATGCCTGCAATTAAGGTTGGTCTTTCAAAATTGCCAGAAGTAATGGGTTTTGATAAGCCAAAAACATACATGGTATTAATGGCTAATGAAAATGAACAAAGAATGTCTGGCGGATTTAATACTTATGTTGTACTTATGGACGTAAACGAGGGTGTAGCGGATTTAACTTTTACTATAGATACTTATGATATAGATCGGGATAGAAACGACTTAAAACAGCTTACTCCTCCACCTTTTATCGTAGAACTTTTAAAGCAAGATTTACTTCATGCTAGGGATGCTACTAGTGTAAGTCCAGACTTTCCAACAGCCTCAAATTTTATGATTACAAATTTCTGGAACAAAAATGGATACTTACCACAAGAGATAGATGGAATATTTCAGGCAAACACAACAGTAGTTAAAAGTTTGTTAAAAGTATTAGGGGCAGTAAAAGTTGAGGGTAGATATTTTCCAACTGATACAGGTTCAGTTTACGTAGAGGAAAGAGAGTTTACTGCAGATAATGTATTTATGGAGATGGAAAGAATAGCAGGAGAAGAGTTAAGTGAGGTAAAAGGAAGAAAAGACATAATAAAGTTTTTAATGAACAACTTAATGTTTAGAGCATTTAATGCATCCCCAGAGACTTTAGCGCCACTAATAAAAGAGGCAGTTTACTTAATGGAAAGTAAGCAGGTAATACTTAACTCAGCTGACCCTGAGACACAGAAAGTATTTGAAGACTTAGGATTTGGTGGTTCGATTAAAAAGGTTGAGAACACCAGTGATTATCTAAGTGTAGTTAACAGTAACCTTGGAGCAGGAAAAAGGGATTATCTAGTAACTAGGGAAATGGATTACAAACTAGAGAAAAAAGATGGAAAAAATATAGCAACAGTTACTTTGACAAATATTAATCCTAACTCACCAGAATGGTGGAAATTTGTAACCTTTTATCGAAACTATTTTAGAGTTTATGTTCCTACAGGTTCTAAGTTAATATCTGCAAAATCACTTAATAACAGTAAGTGGGATTTAAAGGCAAAAACAGGTGAGGATAAGGAGTCAGGTAAGACATATTTTGACGGATACTTTGAGATAGATCAAAACGGGAAATTTGTTGCTGAGTATGTATACGAATTACCATCAAGTATAGATATAAATAATTATAAGTTATTGATACAAAAGCAGATAGGTGAAAAAGATACGCCAATAAATATCAATATAAATGGTAAGAAAATCCAGACTGTTTTAGTTGGAGATATGTACATCGACAGAAAATCTTTACAGTATAAATAATTTCTCAATTAAAAAATTATTATTATGCCATCATATAGTTGTAAAGCTGTAGTAATTAAGCACACCAAAATTAATGATAGTGATAGAATTATTAAACTTTTATCTGCAGAGTATGGTGTTCTTGATACAATAGTTAAAGGAGCAAGAAAAATCACCTCGAAAAAGGGTGGCAATATTGATCTAATAAATCTTGTGTCTGTGCAGATCTCAAAAGGAAAATCGCTTGATATAGTAACAGAGGCAGAAGTTATAAATGACTATATAGATCTTAAAAAAGACCTTTTCAAGATTGGTTTAGCCTACTATTTAACTGAAATTTTATCACATTTTGAGTATGATGATGCTAGTGGCAGTAAGTTGTTTAATAGATTAATATTAACCCTTGATAGAATAGATAAAAGTAAGAGTAAGCTAACCTCAGTGTTAGTGTTAAAGTCATTTGAATTAGGTTATTTAGAGATGAATGGATATAAGATGCCACGACCTGAAATAAAAGAGGTACAAGAGCTATTTGATCTACTTTCTACAAATAACTTAGAAAACTTACTAAAGATAAAGTATAATGCAGAGATGGTTAAGAAACTTTCTGATGTAATACAAGATTACTCGGAAAATGTATTAGAAAAAAAGTTTAAAAAAGTTAATTTAATGGTGTAATTATGAATAAAAAATTTGAAGAAATAGTATCACTTTGTAAAAGACGAGGATTTGTATATCCAACATCAGAAATTTACGGTGGAATAGCAAGTAGCTATGATTACGGTCCGTTAGGAGTTCAGTTACTTAAAAACATTAAAGATTTGTGGTGGAAAGAGTTTATAGAAAAAAGGGCAGACATGGTAGGAATAGACTCACAAATTATTTTGCATCCAAAAACATGGGAAGCAAGTGGTCATGTAGGTGGATTTGATGAATTAGTTGTCGAAGATATAGTTACAAATAAAAGATACAGAGTTGATCATTTAATTGAAAATTTTATAGAAAAACATAAGGGGTTTCAAGAATTAGTGGTTGAAGATTTAACACGTGAAGAGATGGCAAAATTTATAGTAGAAAATAAATTAAAAAGTCCAGACGGAAACACATTTAGCCAACCTAAAAAATTCGATTTGTTAATGCGAACAAGTATAGGAGTATTAGAAGGTGGAAAAGACGATGTATATTTAAGAGGAGAAACAGCACAAGGAATATTTTCAAACTTTAAAAATATATTAGACTCTACAAGGGTAGTACTACCCTTTGGAGTAGGGCAGATAGGTAAAAGCTTTAGAAACGAGGTAACACTTGGACAGTTTGTTTTCCGAACATTTGAGTTTGAGCAGGCAGAGATTGAGTATTTTTTTGATCCAGAAAAATCTAACTGGGAAGAGTTACTTAATGCTTGGAAAGAGAATATGAAAAACTTTGTTGTTAATACATTAGGTGTTAATGAAGAAAATACAAGATGGAGAAAACATACAGACAAAGAAAGAAGTCATTACAGTAAGGAAACATTTGATCTTGATTATAAATTCCCATTTGGTTGGAAAGAGCTTTGGGGAGTAGCATACCGAACAAACTACGATTTAAACCAGCACATAAAGTACTCTGGAGCAAAACTACAATATACCGACCCTTACACAAGTGAAAAAATAGTTCCACATGTAATAGAACCAGCAGTTGGAGTAAACAGAATGTTTTTTATGGTACTTGATAACGCCTACACAGTAGAAGAAACAAGGGTAGTTTTAAAACTTAGCCCAAAACTAGCACCATACAAAATTGCAGTATTTCCACTTGTTTCAAATAAAGAGGAGATAACAAAAAAGGCAAAACAGGTGTTCGAGCTGCTTTCAGACAAATACAACACCTACTGGGACGACAGAGGAAATATTGGAAAAAGATATAAGTACCAAGACGAAATAGGTACACCGTACTGTATAACAATCGATTACGACACACTTGAAACGGGAGAAGTAACAGTAAGAGATAGAGATACGATGTTACAAAAAAAAATTTTAATTAAAAATTTAGACTCATATTGTAAAGAGCAGTTAATGTGACCATTTATTTCCTGATTTACGTATTTTAGTGCCCCAAAATAGTTTTAAAACATTTATTTTCTCAATATTAAATATAAAAGTTCTTATATACCGCCATTACAAACCCTCGGGGTTGGTAATGGCTTGGTTAAAGGATTATTAGTTAATTTTTTCTGTTTTCATAATTCACTCCACCCTTCGCCTATCATTCGGGTTCTTTTTTTGTGCCTTTTGGTGTTAAATGGATACCAAGTGGTGAATAATGGTGAAACAATCAATCAGTTATTTTTAGGAGAATATAAGCCTAGTTTTACTAAGGGTAATAGGTTGGCTTTACCTAAAAAGTTGCGTGAGGCAATAGACGGAAACCAGGTTATATTAATTAGAGGGCTTGAAAAGTGTGTATACGGTTTTGATAAGGCACAGTGGATGTTAGAAGCTAATAAGCACATTGATTTATCGTTATTTGATAAGGAATCGAGAAAGTTAAAAAGGTATTTGTATTCTGGAGCAACTGAGACAGATTTGGATAGTCAAGGCAGATTTGTAGTACCAACTAACCTTACAGATTACGCAGCACTAGAAAATGAAGTTTACATTATTGGAGCAGGGGATCATTTTGAGATTTGGTCGAGTACCAATTGGCAAGAGCACCTTAATAAAATATCAGTAGAGTTATCAAATTAAGAAATAAAATATGGAATTTAGCCACGAGCCTGTCTTAACTAAGCAAATATTAAATCATCTAAACATTACTAAGGGTGATTGGCACATTGACATGACAGCTGGAGGTGGAGGACATCTAGATTTAGCCTTAGGTTTAGGAGCAAATTGTTTTGCCCTAGATCAAGACCAAGATAGTTTTGCTTTTTTAATTGAAAAGTATAAAAAACTTGGTTGGAGAGAGCTTGAAACTACAGAAAATATGGTTTCTTTACAGAAAGAAGACCAAAAGTTAAACATTGTTAACTCAAATTTTGAAAATTTTGATAAATATATACACGAACAGAAATTTAAATCAGTTTTATTTGATTTTGGGATGAGTAGCTACCAGATAGAAGGATCGAAAAGGGGTTTTAGTTTTATGAGGGATGAGGCTTTAGATATGAGAATGGATAAAAATTTAACTATTACAGCAAAAGATTTAATTAACGTACTAAGTGTAAATGAATTAGGAGACCTTTTTAATAGATACGGTGAGGACAGATTTTCAAAAATGTATGCAAGGGAGATTGTAAAGATTAGAAAGATACAGCAGATAACAACAACAAAAGAACTAGCAGATTTAATTTTAAGAGTTTGTCCGGTTAAGGAAAGAAAGAAACTGCACCCAGCAACTAGAATATTTCAAGCGTTAAGAATAGCTGTAAACGATGAGTTACACAGCATTCAGATTACTTTACCTAAGATCGCTTTGGCTCTTGAGACTGAAGGAAGGATATTAACTATAACCTTTCATTCGTTAGAAGAAAAACTAGTAACCGAGTTTATAACAGAGCGATCGGATCTGAATATTAAAGCAGAATCATTTGAGGCAGACGACCAAGAGGTTATAGCAAACCCAAGGTCAAGAAGCGCAAGATTAACTGTATTACAAATTAATTAATATAAGATGAAAAA
>JAQBTZ010000008.1 GCA_027624675.1 bacterium | reverse complement strand
CTCAAATACACCATCACCAAGTTCTAGTATTGAAACATCAAATGTGCCACCACCTAGGTCGTATACAGCAATTTTTTCTTGAGTTTTTTTATCAAGACCATATGCTAAAGCTGCAGCTGTTGGCTCGTTGATTATTCTTTGAACGTTTAACCCTGCAATTGTGCCTGCCTCTTTTGTAGCCTGTCTTTGTGAGTCATCAAAATATGCTGGTACTGTAATAACAGCTTCAGTAACCGGTTCGCCCAAAAAACTTTCTGCATCAGCTTTAAGTTTTGCTAAAATTTTTGCACCAATTTCTTGAGGGGTATATGTTTTTCCATCTGCTTCTACAACTGCAAGGTCATTTTGCCCTTTTACAATATTGTATGATACCTCTGATTTAATTTTTGTTACCATTTCTGTATCAATCCTCTGCCCCATTAACCTTTTTGCAGAGTAGATAGTTTGTTTTGGGTTAACTACCATCTGTCGTTTTGCAACAACACCAACAGTGTTATCATTTGTATTAACTATCGAAGGGGTTGTGTTTGCTCCTTCTGAATTAGGTATAATTTTAGCCTCCCCACCTTCCATTACTGCCATCGCAGAGTTTGTAGTTCCTAGATCAATTCCTATTATTTTTGACATATTATTTTTCCTTTCATTTTTTACTTTTATTACCCAAAGAAATACCGAATATATATTAGAATAAATTTAAGTTAGATTCAAGTATTTTTAAACGTAGGTTACAACTACCTGGGCTGGTCTAATAACTTTTTCATTAAAAGAGTACCCCTCTTTTATAACTGATCTTACAATTGCTTTTTTTCCTTGACTTTCTTCGTTGTCTTTGTCTATTGCTTCCATTAAATTTGGATCAAAATCTTTTCCATCAGAATCGATTTTTGTCACACCCTGGTTTTTTAATACCTCTTGAAACTGTTCGTATATCATTTTTATTCCAACATCTTCTGTGTGTTTGCTGGCAAGTAAAAGATTATCAATAGTTGGGAGCAGGTTTTTTATTAATACCAGATTTGCAAACTCCATAAGTGAAGATTTTTCTTGTTCAACTCTTTTTTTATAGTTTATATAATCTGCCATTGATCTTTTCCATTTATCCTCTAAATCTGCAACCTGGGTCGTTAGAATCTCGATCTCATTATTTTCTTGTTTAATAGGTTTGTTTTTTTTGTCTGACATTAATTTGTCTCCTCAATTAATTTTTTAATAGATCTTATTGCAGGTATATTTCGATTATAATGCATTCGTGATGGTCCAATTATTGCAATGTAACCTTTATGTTTATCTTTTTTGAAACTTGCACATATTACACTACATGGTGATAAATTATCAAGACCTAGTTCATCTCCAATTAAGATATTAAGATCATCTTTTCCTTTGTTTAAAATTTCAGTAATTAAATTATGGTTATCGCTTAGATGTAGTATGGTTCTAGTTACATCAATATCAAGAAATTCTGGTTGATCAAGTAAGTAATGTGCTCCAGAATTAAATAAATGGCCATCACTGGTTGTTACAATTGCTAAAAGTTCTGTTAGTTCTGATAGAGCATGTGATGCCTCGTGTAAAAGTTTTTCTGGTGAAAATCTAGCCTCCCAAATTCTTTGTTTCATTGCTACTTCTTGTACTATTGGGATTTCTTGTTCTTCCATTAACTCGTTTAAGTATACTCTTAGACCAAGTGTAGTTGGAAATCGTCCAGACGAGCCATGATCCATTGCTAGAAACCCAAGGTTAACTAATGATGCCATATCGTTACGAACTGTAGCAGGCGAAACGTCTAAATTATATTTTTTTACTAAATATTTAGAACCTACTGGCTCAGAGGTTTCTATAAATTCATTAACAATTGATTCGAAAAGTTTTGTTTGTCTTTCTGTAGCAGAATTCATACTTTTTATATTACCTTTGTTTATCAACCCTGTAAAGTGAGTGCTAAATATTTGGATTCAAGATATAATGAGAACTATGGAACAGGTGAAACCTAAAAAAAATTTAGGCCAAAATTTCTTATTAGATAAAGAGATAGTTAGCTTAATTGTCGAAAGTGCAGATATATTATTAGATGATTTAGTAATAGAACCAGGTTCCGGAACAGGTATAGTTACTGAAAAGTTGATTGAAACTGGTGCACAGATTATTGGTGTTGAGATTGATAAGGATTTAATACCTGCACTAAAGGAAAGATTTAAGAGCAAGTTAAACTTTCAATTAGAAAGTAATAGTGTACTTGATGCAAGTTTTGGTAGTTTAGTAGGTGGAAAGGCGTATAAGGTTGTCGGGTCTATTCCTTATCAGATTAGTAGCCCACTTATACATAAAATTTTATTTGAGAATATTAGACCAAGTATAGTTTGTATCGTTTTACAAAAAGAGGTTGCTGAAAAAATAGTTGGTGGGGTTGGTCAAGGTACATATATGTCTAGTATGGTAGAGCTTTTTTATGATTCACAAATAGTTAAGATTATAGGGCCAGAAGCGTTTAATCCTGCACCAAAGGTGCATTCTGCGTTATTGTTACTTACATTAAAACCCATACAACCAGTTATAAACCTAAAAAAGTTTAAAGGGTTTTTACATAAGGCATTTTCAAATCGAAGAAAAATGCTAAATAAAACGTTTTCAACAGACGAATTACAACAAGCAGGAATTAATCCTACAGCAAGACCACAAGAGCTTACACTTACACAGCTTATCAATTTATACCACAAGACTTAATGAGCTACTGCGAGTTTAGTCGCTTGCAATACCCCAGAGGGTATATAGTATAGTTGTAGACAATGTATAAACTAGATAAACATATAGTTCAGAGTAGTTACTGGGAAAAGATTAAAAATTCTACAGGTGCAAAAGTAGTTAATGTTGATGGTTTAGTTTGTATTTTAAGTAAAATTCCATTTATTAATTTTTATATTGCGTATGTTCCTAAAATTTCTCCAGATAAAATTAATTTTGATGAGTTAAAAAAGGTCGCATTAAAGAAAAATATATTTGTATATAGGTTTGATGTCCCGTTTGTAATAAAAGATAGTAACAACAAAAAATTTGTTGAGTTTAATAAAACTTTAAGTGAAAACTGCGTAAAATCTCCAACTGATACGTTTACTAAATACGATATCTTACTTGATTTACAAGAATCCGAAGAAGAAATTTTTGCAAATTTTAAGAGTAAGACTAGATACAATATTAATTATGCAATAAAAAATGAGGTTAAAGTTAAGGTAGCAGAAAATGATAAAGATTTTGATGAGTTTTGGGATTTAATGCAGTCAACTGCAAAGCGACAACATTATTACATTAGATCAAGAGAATTTTACTATACAGCGTGGAAAATTATTAAGGATGATGATAAAGGTGCGATATTAACTGCAACATATAAAGGTGAAGCATTAGCTAGTTGGTTTTTATCATTTTATAAAGGGGCCGGAAACTATATGTATGGAGGATCATCAACAAATCATCAAAACTTACAAGCATCAAGTTTACTAGCATCAGAATCGATTAAATTAGCAAAACAAAAAGGAGCAAGTTACTTTGATTTTTGGGGTAGTGATAAAGATTTATCAAATCCAAGCAGTAAATTTTATGGGGTAACAAGATTTAAATTGGGGTTTGGAGCTGAGGTTGTTGAGTATATGGATAGTTATGACTTTGTAGTAAATTCTGCAGTATACAAAGTATTTGTTTTGGCATATACATTGTTTAGAAAATTTGTAGAACTAAAAAGATGAAAGATATAAGACAAACAGAAAATTGGGCAGAGTTTATAGGAAGAAAAGGTTGGACGTCTTTAAAGCTTGAAAATGGGAATATAGCCTTAATTCGAAAAATGCCACTTATTGGTTCTTTAATTAAGATCCAGCGGCCTAAATTTTGGATAACAGATAATGACATTAAAAGACTTAAAAAGTATAAACCTCTTTTTATAAAAATTGAGCCACAGGTAAATATGTTAGGTGAAAAACCTACTTGTGTTGAGATAGATATTGATACTTGGCCACTAATACCTACAAAAACTAAGATTGTAGATTTACAAAACTCGGTAGAGGATATTTTAAAAGGTTCATCAAAAGATGTACGTCAGAGTGTTAAAAAATCACCTGTTACTTTTCATTACTTTAAAGGGGAAAGTCCTGAGATGGATAAAGCATTATTAGATTTTACTGCAAACTACAAGGACGTAGCTAAGATGCAAAAATTTACACCACAAAATCATAAAACATTAGTTTCACAACTAGGTATTTTTAAAGATGATTTTTATCTGTTTGAGACAAGGTATAAGGGCAAGGTTAATGCAGGGGCAGTAGTACTTTGTTCGGATGATAAAAATGCTTTTTATATGTATGCATATAGCAATTACAAAACAGGGCGAAAAACTTATGCTGCATATAAATTGTTAATTGAGATAATTACTCAACTGAAAAAAGATGGATTTGAAAAACTTGATTTAGAGGGGCTAAAAGATGACAGATTTAAAAAAGAGACAGGCAACTGGTTAGGTTTTACCACCTTTAAAAACAAATGGTATGGAGAAACTATAAATTTTGAGGTTCCGTATATAATTTATTTTAATAAGTTTTTTAAGATGTTATTTACGTTTGGGTCAATTGGTGAAAATGCATTAGACCAGATAGCAACAAACTCTAAGGATAGCCTAAGTTATAGGTATATGAATAGTTACGTTAAGTCTAAAAAGACAAAATAAAATATATCTTGATGTAAATTTGATAGAATATATATATTCCTGCAATCACTAAAATATCAGTTTTTAAAGGGAAAAAAATAAGAAAAATTATCTATCAAAATGAGTGGTGGTTTAGTGTTGTTGATGTAATCGAAGTATTAACAGATAGTGATAAACCTCGTGATTACTGGTATCGCATGAAAGATCGAGAGAATAAATCAAGTGGTGTTGAGTTGTCGACAATTTGTCGACAACTGAAATTAGAGTCTTCAGATGGTAAAAAATATAGTACGGATTGTGCTAATACAGAAGGTATTTTTCGAATAATCCAATCAATTCCCTCCCCCAAAGCCGAACCTTTTAAAAGATGGCTTGCAAAGGTCGGGTACGAAAGGGTTCAAGAGATAGAAGATCCAGAACTTGCAACAAAAAGAACAAGAGCATTATACAAAGCCAAGGGGTATTCTGATGATTGGATAGAGAAACGTATGCGTGGAATAATAATTCGAGAAGAATTAACTGACGAATGGCAAAAAAGAGGTGTAAAAGAACAGCGAGATTATCAGATCTTAACTTCTGAAATATCTAAGGCAACTTTTGGTATTACTCCAGGTCAGTATAAAAAACTAAAAGGATTAAAAAGAGAAAACCTTCGAGACCATATGGATGATTTTGAACTTATTTTTACAATGCTTGGTGAACGTGCAACAACTGAAATTCATAAAACAGAAGATTCTAAAGGGGTTGAAAAACTTAAAAAACGGCTTGGTAAGTCTATTGTTTCAGATAAAAATTACTTACAACAACCCGAGATTAATAAGAAGTTGAAGATTGCATAAGGATTTACTTATATTCTAGAACTAAATCCAAAATTGTTATACAATCATTATATGATAAATTCTGCCCAATCATCTGAAAGAGTTACATATTCTCCTGAAAAAAAATCTATAACTAGCTATGAAAGTATTGTTCCTAAATCTTCGGAAACATTGCATTCTACTCAAGTTCAAAAAGTTGAAAACTTAAAAAGTACTGATCAGATTATCTCTGGGGTAAATCAAGGAAACACTGATACAGAAGTTATAACACAGTCATCGTCTACACCTAAACCAGTCTCGTTAACTAAATTTGTATTAGAAGCTAAATCAATTTTTATGAAATTTGTTTCAGAACTTAGCCAGGTTGCCGTACCTACAAAAAATGCACAAGAGTTGACTTAAATTAAAATATGTTAGATTTAAACCTGCTATTAGTAACAATATTTGGGTTGTTGTTTACCTTAATATTTTCGATTGTTACATTTTATATTTGGGTTTTGTATACCCGTAATAAAAATCGTTTAGTTTCTGCAAAGTTTCAGACTGTACTATTAGTTAGGCTACCAAAAGATAACGAGATAGAGCTTGGAGCAGCAGAACAACTTTTTTCATCTTTTTATTCTATAAAAAAGTCAGGATTTAAAAGTTATTTTCAGCCACAAGACCATATCAGCTTAGAGATAGTAGCAACAGAGCACAATATATCTTTTTATGTGGTTGTGCCTAACGAGTGGGTAGCACTTGTTGAGAAACAAATTCATGCGGCTTACCCTGAGGCTGAAATTGAGGTTAGTAAGCCTTGGGATATTTTTACAAAGTCAAAGTTTTTAAAAGTTACCTCGCTTAAATTAAATTCACCAGACTATTATCCTGTTCAGGTTTATGAAAATCTAACAACGGATAGTATGAACCTAGTTACTTCTAGTATGAGCAAACTTTCAGAAGGAGAGGGTTTAGCTTTGCAAGTATTAGTTAAACCAGCTGGGGATAACTGGAGAGTTGCAGGTCGAAATTTTATTCATTCAGTTCGCGAGCAAAATAATAATCCAGAAAAAGCAAACTTAAAAATAGATGAGGGTTTTTTAAAGGGTGTAGAGGAGAAAATAAAGAAAGTAGGGTTTGAGGTTACCATTAGAATAATATCATCGGCACAAGATGAGCTTAATGCACAGGTTAATTTGGATAATGTTGCTAACTCTTTTTCTCAGTTTACAGATCCAACCTATAACACTTTTTCTAAGGCAACAATTTTTAAGAGGCTTAATTTAGTTAGAGATTTAATTTATAGGGTATTTCCAGCTAGCAATATTCAGATTCCAAAACTTGCATTACCTATTTTTAAGACTAGCTTTGTTTTAAATGTTGCTGAGCTTGCAACGATTTACCACTTTCCAAGTGTTGAGGTAAAAACCCCAAATATTAACTGGATAAAGTCTCGAACTTCACCTGCACCAAAGGATTTACCAAAAGAAGGACTTTATTTAGGTAAGTCAGAGTTTAGAGGTGAAACACAAAAAGTATTTTTATCAGAAGACGATAGGCGAAGACACATGTATGTTATAGGGCAAACTGGAACTGGAAAGTCAGAGTTATTAAAATTTATGGCGATGCAAGATATTAAGGCTGGTAAAGGTGTTGCTTTTATTGACCCTCACGGCTCTGCAATTGCTGATATGTTGCCATTAATCCCTAAAGAAAGGCTAGAAGATGTAATTTTGTTTGATCCAGGAGATAAAGAAAGACCACTTGGTCTTAATATATTAGAGGCAAAAACTGAGGACCAGAAACATTTAATTATTAACTCTTTTATCTCTCTTTTATACAAACTTTATGACCCCAACAGAACAGGTATTATTGGACCAAGATTAGAGCGTGCTGTTCGAAACATTATGCTAACAGCCATGTATGAAGAAGGAAACACGATGGTTGAGGTATTAAAACTTTTAATTGACCCAGAGTATGCAAAAAGCAAGATTCCATTAATTACTGATGATCTTGTACGAAGTTACTGGACACAAGAACTAGCACAAACTAGTGATTTTCATAAATCAGAAACATTAGGATACTTTGTATCTAAGTTTGATAGATTTGTTACCGAAAAGACAATGCGTAATATTATAGGGCAAGGAAAAAGTGCAATTGATTTTAGAAAGGTAATGGATGAACAAAAGATATTGCTTGTTGATTTATCTAAAGGGAAAATTGGAGAGGAAAACTCAAACTTTTTAGGATTAATATTGGTTCCAAGAATCTTAGCTGCAGCAATGAGTAGAATTGATCAAGCAGAAAGTGAAAGAAAAGATTTTTATTTATATGTAGATGAGTTTCAGAACTTTTCAACCCCAGACTTTGTTCAGATATTGTCAGAGGCAAGAAAGTATAGGCTAAATCTTATTGTTGCTAACCAGTTTATAGCACAAATTAGTGATGATATTAAAAATGCTGTATTTGGTAACGTTGGAACTTTAGCAAGCTTTAGAGTTGGAAGTGATGACTCTAACTATCTCGAACAATTTTTTCAACCTAACTTTAATGCAAATGATTTGTTAAATAACCCTGTCGGTCAGCTATATACAAAATTACTAATAAATGGTCAACCAAGTGATCCGTTTAGCTTACACACAGATTGGGAGCTTATCTCGGCACAAAAAAATGCAGGAGACCCAAAAGTAGCAGAAGCAGTTAAGCAGTTATCAAGACTTAAATATGGTAGAGACAGATTATTAGTTGAAGAAGAAATTAGAATTAGATCAAGAAAGTAAAAAATGTATATAAACACCCTTGCCATTATTAAACAGATTAACTAGATTGCAAATAGATGAATTAATAAAAAAACACTATGATTTAGGTAGTGTGATTAGTGTTAGAAAGCTAAAAAACGGCTGGACAAATACCTTATTTAAGATTAAAACCACACACGGTGAGTTTTTTCTTAAGGTATACGAAGAGGCCGATACGATGCAGATAATGGCAGAACATGAGGTAGTAAATTTTCTGGTTAAAGCCAAATTTCCAACAGCAAGTATAATAAAAACAAGAAAAAGAGTAGGAACCTGTGTTTTTGATGAGAAAAACATTACGCTATTTGTTGCAGTAGAAGGAGAACCCCTTTCAGTTAGTCCATTTAAAACAGTATTATCATACCGAATTGTCTCAATACTTAATTTACTACATAATACTGGCACAGGCGAGTTTATGTACCTAAGAAAATTAGATCTAGCAGCATTAATAGAGGAAAGCCTTGGTTGGTATTTAGATGACCATAGGGTAGAACACTTGCGAGATGAAATTATTAAGTTATACGAAGGTTTTTCAAGTGTGTCATTTTTCAATCTAACTAAATGCTTAGTTCATAACGATTTAGGTTCAGATAATTTTTTAATAGAAAGTAATAATATAAAGGCACTTATTGATTTTGACCAAGTAGCATATGGTTGTATTGTTAATGATTTAGCCAAATTTATAGCAAGGAGTGTTAATTTCAATGTTTACGATGTTAGGGAATTTACCACTGATGTAACAAGATTTATAGGAGATTATTCTAAAAAAAGTAACATAAGTAAAGATGATCTACATGTGCTTGTTCCATTAATTATTTTTCAGAAAGTTTTAATGCTAGTTAAGGTAAAACAGAATATAAGACAAGGCTCGGTCCGTGCGCATATTTACCATTTTGAAGAATATGCAAAGTTGCTTGAGTTAGAGCTTGCTATATTATTTAAAAATCAAGAATTAATTAAAAATGAGTTTAATCGTTTACTTTACTAACCTCATCTTGGTAAAAAGTTCTTTTGTTTGCACTATTAAGTAATACCGCCCCTACTAATTTATTTTCAATATAAGTTTCAGCAATAAACTGTTTATCATCAGAAACTACAATTTTGTTTGTAACCACTTTTTGATCAGTATTTCCAATAAACGATAGATGGTTTCCAAAAAAACTAATGGTGTAATCTGTAGCTTTAGAGAAAGAATATTCTGTATCTATTTGTTTTGATAGGTATTTTGCAAGCCATATACCTTGTTGAATAGCGTTGTTCCAGTTTCCTGTAACTCTAGGTGTGTTGTTTTTAGTTACGATTGCAACATCTCCTATGGCATAAATGTTTTTATAATCTGTTTCTAAAAATTCATTTGTTCTTATTCCTTCTTCTGTTTTTCCAAAAAAATTATGTGATCTAGTTAATCCTGCGCCAACTGCAATAATAGATGTTCTAACGGTTTTGCCATCAAATCTAATTAAATCATTTGTAATATCTTCGATGTTTTCTATATTAATAATATCTTCAACAGAGTTTTGTTTTAAAATTTTTATTAATATTGGGGTTAGTTGATGTGGGGCAAGGTTTGAAAAGTACTTTCCCGATCTTAAAAGATTTATAGTTTTAAATCCATATTTTTGAAATATTTCAAAAAATTCAAATGAGATAAACCCTCCACCTAATACTATTGCGGGTAAAGTTTTGTTTGTAGTTTCAAGTTTATCAACCAATATTTTTGCATCTTCTAATGTTTGAAAGTATAAAGGTTTAGTTGATGTTGAAATTTCTCTTGCCTCGCCACCTGTAGCAATTATTATTTTGTTAAATGAGATTAAATAGTTTAGGCTTTCAAAACTACTATTATTAGTATTAATATAAGTAATATTTTCATTCTTGAAATATTTAATTCCTTTGTCCTCTAGCTGTTTTTGAGTTCGGATAATAGTTTTTTCAATTGGTATAACTTTTTTTACAAAGTGTGGTAATAGTACTTTTGAATATGGCTCTTCGTTAGTTTTTTCAAATATTGCTATAGTTGCATTTGGATTGTATTTTTTGTAATTTTCTGCAAAAGTAATTGCGGCAATTCCACCACCAATTATTGCAATATCAAAATTTAACCCTTCCATATTGTTTCTGGAACATTTTCAACTTTATTTACAAATCTAGCTAAAACAAAAAGTAGGTCTGAAAGTCGATTTAGATATTTAAGCTCATTAACAAATTTATTTGATCCAGTATTTCTAAATGTAACTAAACTTCGCTCAAGTTTTCTGCAAATCGCTCGTGTCAAATGTAAATTTGCTGCAATTGGACAACCTCCAGGTAAAATAAAGTTACTTAATGGTTCTATCAAACTTTCATATTTATCAATCAATAATTCAAGGTGGTTGATATGTTCTTCATTAAAGTTTGTTTCAGATTGATATTTTGCGGGGTTAGCAACAATTGTTCCTATCTCAAACATTTTGTTTTGAGTATGTACAAGTAACTCTTTAATATCAGGAGTAATAGAACTTGTTGAGATTAATATACCAATACTTGCATTTAATTCATCAATATTTCCTAAAACATCAATTATTTGCGAGTCTTTGCCAACTCTTGTTCCACCAAAAAGTCCTGTAGTACCATTATCCCCTGTTTTCGTGTATATACTCATCTTAATTTTCAGGCCAGACTTTTACACCATCTTTTTCAAGTATAATTGCTAAAACAGGGCAACTCATTGCAGCTTGTTTTATGGTTTCCTCATCAGTGTTAAAGTTGTCTTTAATAAACACCTTGTTTTCATTATCAATCCCAAAAACATCTGGAGCTAATAGTTCACAAGATCCTGCACCAATACAGATATCTCGATCAACTGTAATTTTTAGGCCATTTACCTCTTTAGTGCTATTCATTTGTTTTTTTTTCACAATTTCCACAACTTCCGTCACTACATTTACAATCTGTGTTATCTTGGTGAGTGCAAGCACCGTCTGCACAGCCACACGAACTGTTTTGTGTCTCTTCTGTTACGTTTTCTGGTGTTGTTTCTTCACCAAGCATTGATTTTAATTTATTTAATAAATCCATAATATATTTTTAATTTTGTACTTTAATTAATATATACTTTTTCACGAGATTAATCATTAACTTGCTATTGTATCTAACGCATCAAGTATTAAAAATGCACATTTTTCTCGGGTTGATGAAATATCTATCTGCAAAAGATTGAGAACATCTTCTTTTTTTATATTCTCAATTTTCCCGATTTCTTTACCAATTAATGATTCTAAAAGCATAGAAGTAGCAGCCTTACTAATTGCACAACCGTCTGCTAAAAATGAAGCATCAATTATGATCTTGTTTTCAACTTTAAGAAAGATTGTTAGATCATCTCCACAGCTTGGGTTTTTTGCAGTTAGTGTATAGTTACAATTTTCTAACTTTCCATAGTTTGGAGGGTTTTGTGAGTAATCTAAAATTTGTGATGTATAGTCGTTCATTTAAATATTTTATTAACTTTCTTAAGCCCTAATACCAATTGTTCAACATCATTTTCATTGTTATATAAATAAAAACTGGCTCTAACTGTAGAGTTAATGTTTAACTTGTTATGTAAAATGTCTGTACAATGATGTCCTGATCTAACTGCAATACCGTTATTATCAAGTACAGCAGAAACATCGTGAGAGTGTACACCTTTTATATTAAAACTAATAATCCCTGCTCGTTCATTTGGCCCATAAATTTCAATAAAATCTAGTTGTTTTATTTGTTCCATTGCATATTTAGTTAGGTGTTGTTCGTGGCTATTAATCTCATCAATTCCAATTTTGTTAATATAATCAATGGCTGTGCCAAACCCAATTACACCTGCAATGTTTGGAGTACCAGCCTCAAACCTTTGAGGAATTTCTGCAAACAAAGTTTTTTCTTTTGTAACACTTGCAATCATCGATCCACCACCTAAAAATGGGTGTAACTTTTCAAGTAAATCATATTTTCCCCATAAAACTCCAACTCCAGTTGGCCCTAACATTTTATGTGCAGAAAATACTACAAAGTCAGCTTTAATCTTTTGAACATTAACTTTCATATGCGGAACAGACTGCGCAATATCAACAATGGCAATAATATCTGGGTTAATTAACTTTGCTCTTTTAATAATTTTTTCAACTGGGTTAATTGTTCCTAATACATTTGAAACATGAATAAGGCTTATTATCTTAGTTTTTTTATTTATTAAACTTTCTAGATTTTCAATATCTAAAGTTCCATCTGGTTTTACTTCTATATATTTAATAATTAACCCTTTTTCTTTTGCTATAAACTGCCAAGGAACAATATTAGAATGATGCTCCATTTCGGTAAGTATAATTTCATCGTCTTTCTGAAAGTTTTTTCCTAACGAGCTAGCTAAAAAATTTAGACTTTCTGTTGTGCCTTTTGTAAATATTATCTCGTTAACACTTTTTGCATTTATAAAATCAGCAACTTTTTGTCTAACCTCCTCATATTTTTCTGTAGCTTTTTCTGCAAGGGTGTGGATTCCTCGATGAACATTAGAGTTATAGTTGGTGTAATAATCGACAATAGAATCAATAACAACCTGCGGTTTTTGACTAGTAGCACTGTTATCTAAATAAACTAAATCTTTCCCATTAATTTTTTGGGATAAAATTGGGAACTCGTTTTTAGCGTTTACAATATTCATGGTTATATTTTAGCAGAATTTGGGTTTTTAGTGTGTTGGTGTATAATATTTATATGAAAAATTATTATGTTGGAAATTTTAAAACTGGATTTGAAAATACCAAGGGTTGGTTTGTTGGGAGTTTTTTGCCAGAGGGTTTTGCTAAAACTGATCAGGTAGAAATAAAATATTTTAATCATAACTTAGGTGAGAAATTTGATTTTCATAAACATAATCAGAAATTAGAGATTGGAATAATTTTAAGTGGGAAAATGCGACTTATTGTTGGTGAGGAGAAATTTATAATAGAGGGTGGTCAGTGTTGGTATGCAGAAAAAGGACAAGTTGTAATGCAAGAGTTTTTGGAAGATACAGAGGGTTTTGCAATTCACGCTCCATGTGTGCCTAGTGATAAAGAGATGGTTTCTATTAATTAAAATATTCTTCAACTTTTTCTTCTACCTCTTTTTTTATCTCTTCATCTTTAATTTTATCAATCACCGTTTGTATAAATCCTCTAACTATTAGATTTTCACTCTCTTTTTGATTTATCCCTCTTGATTTTAAGTAGTATAAACTTTGATCATCAATAAACGACGTTGTGGCAGCGTGGCTTGCCTTAACATCATCAGCATTAATTTCGAGGGATGGAACAGAATGATTTATAGAATCTTGTGATAAATTAAGAGTGTTTTGGGTTAAGAAAGCATTTGTTTGCCCAGCTTTTTTATCTATTTTAATTAACCCTTCAAAATTAAAAATAGCGGAATCTTTCAGTATTGTTTTTATAATATTTGTTGAGTTACTATTTTTAGTTTGATGATGTTGAGCAGTTTTT
>JAQBTZ010000007.1 GCA_027624675.1 bacterium | reverse complement strand
CATCATAGTTGGTTTGATAAAAAGACGGGTGTTCCAAACAAGAAATTGATTAGTTTTTTGTCAGAAAATATATTAGATAATCTGGTTTATAAAGAACCAAAAGGAGAAAAAAGATGAGTGATATAAAGGTACTCACTGTAGAACAACTTGCAGAATTTTTGCGCAAGTTGATTAATGGGGAAGTTCTTTCACCTGAACACATTGAGCAGGTGCTTTTTTCAATCTCTGTTGCAAATTCTGAGATTGATGCGGATCTCCTAAAAGCACTTAAAGCTCAAGAACAATCGGAAAGTTGATTGCTCTTGAGCTGTTTTTTTATTTCTGGCTAATAATTAGTTGTGATTAGTACGGTTTATAAGGTGGGGTAGGTTCTCGACAGGCTCGAACAGTAATCTTTAATCTTCGAGCGAAGTCGAGAAGTAGCTAGCGTTAATCTTTATGGGGTATATTCGCCTCTTTAAAGAACACTCTTCCATTGAAAATAAGCCATGCCCAAAGTGGTACGCATTCTATTGTTTTACCATCTATTTTTTTCGTCTCAGCATAATTTTTGGTGAGTATTATTCCTTTATCTTTATCAAATTCCTTTAATCCTTCTACCATACTTTCTACTTCTCGAGGATGTAATTCATCAGTATATGAGACATTGAGGAACGCAAGATCTGGATTCATGGTAACAAAATCTATTTCTTTCTTTCCTTTCCAATAGTGAACATAGACATTATTCTTTTGTAGTTCCATATAAGCGGTATTTTCGGCACACTGACCTAAGTCAGGTCGAAGTTGTGGTACGTTGAAGTTTCGTAGGCCATTATCCACTACATATATTTTTCGTGGTCGCTGTATATCCTGTGACTCCTTTGTTTTATAAGAAAAATGAGTGCTTTCAAAAAATAGATGTGCATGCGCAAAGTAATCAAGATAGTTTTTTACTGTATCAACAGAGAGCTTTCGTGGTCGTCCTAGACTACTGTAGGTATGGGTTTTGGTAAACTCGTTCATTATTTGCAAACCTAACAATTCTACTTCATGAACACTTCGAACAGCATTTGGCCGGAGGACATCTCTTGTCACGATATCGTTGTAATAACCTCCTGCTATTGCTCGTTTTGTCTCTTCTGCTTCAGCTAAGACAATTTCTGGATAACCACCTTCGTATAAGTATTTACCCAAATGATGCAGGATTGAATGTTGCCTATCAAAATTTGCATCTCGCAGTGCTTGTATAGAACTTTCACCTTTTATAGGGACATCTTTTATTAGTAGATATTCGTAAAAATTGAGTGGGTACACATTTACCAGTACATTCCTGCCTGTTAATACTGTTGCGGATTCAGATTCAAGTAAGGCTTTTTGTGAACCGGAAAAAACAAATTTTATTGGTTCTTTGCGTTCATACCTGCTCGCGGCCCAACGATTAAATTCCTTTACTCCTTGTATTTCGTCTAAGAATAAATAGACTTTGCCTTCTGGATTATATGTTTCAAGATAGTGGTTATAGAGCTGGTCTAGGAATTTCCATCCCATTGAAAGGTATTGCTGAACAAGTATATCCTCTAAAAATATATAGACTACGTTTTTAGCAGGTACACCCTTTTCTTTTATGAGATATTCCATTGTCTGTTGCATGAGCGTGGATTTTCCTGCTCGACGAACACCAGACAGAATAATCACATGGGGTATATCCATAAGTGGCTTTAGCCGTTCAAGGTATTTTTCTCTTTTGACTGTGCCTTTCCATTTTCCTTTGGTTAGGTCAGTAAAATGAGGATTCCAGCGCGTAAGAAGAGTATTTAACAGATCTTTATCCATAAAGTGTATTATAAAGTATCAAGGTTAAACTGTCAAGTATAAATGACGGTTTAGGTATAAAACATTAGGACATGTTGGAAGGTTGATCCTTTTAGATTCTTAAGGATCGATTTTAAATAATCAAGCCATTTTCTCTTTTAATTTAAGGTTAAGTTGGAATAAAAGTTCTTCTTTTAATTGCTCTTTAATAAATGCCTTCTGTTTTTCATCAACAAGCTCTCCAAGTCCTGCTAGCATGGTTTTTCTGTTTAACTCTTCTGTTTTAGTTATAGCTTGTTGTAAGGCAGAAATAGTACTTTGGTTTGTCCAAAATTGTATTAGTTCGTCATTTAATTCAAATTTGTTTTTGAGCATGTACCAAAGGTCAAAAGTATCTCTGGCTGCATGCTTGCTACGTGTTAGATATGCCGAAAGTTTTGTCGAGAGCAGTGTCTCTTTTGTTGCAACTAATATTGGTGCACCTAAATAGTTTTTAACCTCAAATTTATTAGGTGTTTGTCTTTTTGATATCTCAATTTTTAAGTTTTTTTGGTACTTTTCGTAAACTATTAGTACTAAGTACGTGTACCTTTTGTCATCAATGCTCTTAATCTCACCATGTGTACCCGCAATTTTGACGATAGCTTGTTTTATAGAATCGTTTATTTCCCCATTAATTATCTCAAAATCTAGATCTACAGATGTTCGGGGAAGGTCATAGAGTAGGTAAAGAGCAGTTCCACCTTTAAACCCTATGGCACTTCGAAGAGTAGTATTGTTATAAATATCTCTTAAGATTTCAATCATTACTACTGATGTGTGTTTATGTTTATCAAATTCCATCTTTATATACCTTATAATAACTTTCTACAGTGGTTTTAAATTTTTGGGTTGGGTATATTGTCTGAATAGATCTTATTTTATCCCAATTTATCGGTTGTAAATTATCAAAATGATAGTCTTTGTAATAATAAATTGTATCTAAAAAAGCTCTTTCTAAAGTAGCCATGCTAAATAAATCATTCTCAATCCCTGCTGGATTTGTTAGTATTTGAGAGTTTATTCTAATGTAATTAATTGATATATCAGCAACTTTAAGTTCTCTGGTCAGATAACTTGCAACAAATATACTAGTATAGTTTTGGAAAGTTACGCCGTGTTTTGCAAGAACTGTCTCAAAGCTGATGTATGATGGAGAGTATATTTTGTTTGCAAACTCAAATGTATTAAAGGTTGGTTTTGTATATATTCCATGCCTTGGGGACAACAGTTGTTTTTGTTTTACATAGTAATTAAGTCTGTTTTTTAGTGCGGTACTTTTAAGATCAGGAAACAACATAGAAATTTCTTTTGTTGTAAAAACCGTATTTGGGTTATTATATAGCTGAAGAAGCAAATTGCTAGCCATATTATGCTGAGAGTCAGAGAAATTCGTACTTTCAGTCTAATATACACTCTAACAAGATATCTTGCAAGTTTTACCTCAAACTAATGTTGGTTTTTAGTTTCCTCACTCCATTGACTTCTTGTCTTATATATTGTAACATCTACCTCAGAAAAATTCTTATGTAAACGTTATGATAGAAAAAATACTTAGAAATAAAAATGAATATCAGACTGTTTTTACCCTTTCAGAGATATCAACATTTGTTGGCAAAAACTCCGATCAAAACTTAATTTCTGCCTTAAGTTATTACTCTAAGGTAGGCAAATTAATCAGATTATCAAAAGGCTTGTATGCGCTTGATGGTAATTATTTGATAGAAGAGTTGGCAAATAAAGTAAGGCAACCTTCGTATATAAGTTTATATACAATTTTGCAAGAAAAGGCGGTGGTATTTCAGGTGTATACGTCAGTTTTTTCAATCTCAACTCGAACAGAGGAGCTTACAATTAATAAGCAAAACTTTGTTTATCGAAAGTTAAAATCACAAATATTGTTAAATAATATGGGGATAATTGAAGAAAAAGGTGTTTTTAAGGCGCGTTTAGAGAGGGCTTTGTTAGATAAAGTTTATTTAGATGGTGATGAGTATTTTGATAATTTAAGGGATGTTGACTGGGGGTTTGCTAAAGAGCTTAATAAACAGGTGTATAAGTCAGAAAAAGTACAAAATTACATTGATTCGTATGTTTGATATAGAAAAGCACAAGGTAAATTTAACAAATCTTTTAGTTAGATTTTATAAGGATTCTAACATTGCAACAAGTCTTGGGTTTAAAGGGGGCACTGCCTGCTATTTTTTTTATGATCTACCTAGATTCTCAGTTGATTTAGATTTTGACTTAATAAATCTTTCAAAAATTCAACATGTGGATATAGAAAAGTTAAAGCTTAGTATCGAAGAAACCATACTAAAAGACTACGAGATACTAGATTCTTCTGACAAACATAATACTTTGTTCTGGTTAGTATCTTACGAAAAGGGTGGAAGACATATTAAGGTTGAGATCTCAACTCGAGATTATCCAAATAGCTATGAGTATAGAAATTTCTACGGAACTACAATAAATGTTCTTAAAATAGGAGATATAATTGCACATAAACTAGTGGCAATTCAAGATCGAAAATCTACTGCAAATAGGGATATTTTTGATACCCAGTATTTTTTAAGCTCCAAATATTTTGATGAGGTTAACTATGAAATTGTAAAGTTTAGAACTGGACTTGATAAAAAGGAGTTTTTGTCTCAGCTGTTAGATTTTATTGAAAAATATAAGCCCAAGAGTGTTTTAGACGGATTGGGGGAGTTAGTTACAAATCAGCAAAAAGATTGGATTAGGAGTGGAGCGATGATAGAGGATTTAAAAACTAACTTAAAGATCTTAATTGGAACAGCTATCTCAAACTAATGCTATAAAGCTCGTCGGGGGTGTCACTTCTAAATTTTGCGGTTATAATTAGCTTATCACCACTTGGGGTAGCTAGTACTAATGGGCTTGTCATCTGACCACTGTATATTTCTGTAAAGTTACTTCCATCCATATTAATTAGATATAATGTTCCGGTTGGGTTGAGGTTGTCTTGTGCAAAACTTCCGTAAACAACTATTAAATGCTGGCTGTCTATATACCACTGCATATTTACAGGTTGAGGTTTGGTTTTATCTAGTTTAAATGCAACATAATCTCTTTCTCCGCCTATGGTAAGTGGTTGCTCAAGGTTGTATACCCTGTATTTAATTTGCTTTTCATCTTCGGCGGTATAGAAAAATTTGTCGCCATCTGGTGACCAATGACTGTTAAATTTAGGGTCTAACATCATCTGCTTAATTTCCTCATTTATATCTATCTCTTTCATCTTTCTTTCTAAAAATTTCTCTCTTTTAACTTTAACTTCGTTTTCCCAGCTTAAAATTAGCTCGGGGATAGTACCTGCTACAAGCGCTGTTGTTGTGCTCTGGAATGTGTTGGTAGAGATTAAATAATATGTTTCACCGGAAAGTTTTATTAATATCTCACTATCATCAGGTGACCATGTTATCTCTGTTGCGTTTGAGTATTTTGTGGTTGCTGTATCTAAAATTAGTACGTCAGCATTTGTCTTAAATATGTTAACGGGAAGGTTGATTGGAATCTGAATAAGATATAATCCCGGTTTTTCTGATTGCTGTACTCCAAAAACAACACTGGCAGAGTTGTTTGCAATGGTTGACATATTAATACCAACGTTTGTAAGGGGTTCGATTTTAGGAGTTTTTGAGATTAGCAATGCGTCAATTGGTGTCACTAACCCGTTGAAAACTGGCACCTGCTTTGTCCATGTGATAAACCCCTCTTTTATAATGTCTAGCCTGTATTTTCCCTTGGTTAAACCAGAAATGGTTGTGTTAGTCGCATTTTTTGGTTGTCCGTTAAGTAAAATTTTAGCTCCATCTGGGTAGCTTTTTATATTTATTATACCTGTTCCTTCTATCTCAAATTTTTCTTCGGTTAATTTTATTCTTTTGCCTTGTGCAATAAAAAATACTAATGCAGTTATAGAAAGTAGTAATGATAGTGAAACTAGGTAATATAGGTACTGATTTTGTCGAATTCGTTTAACCATAGGTAATTTATTAGTATAACGTTATAAGAAACAAGAAACAAGAAACAAACGAGAAAGGTACAATATCCTCGATACACCATACTCAATACTATATACTGTAATTATGTTTAGACCAAAGAAAATAGGGATAGATTTAGGAACTGCAAATACTGTTATTACATTAGTAGGACAGGGTATCGTACTAAACGAGCCAACTGTTGTTGCCGTAAATGCTGAGGATAATACAGTTGTTGCTGTTGGTAACGAGGCTTTAACAATGCTAGGGCGAACTCCAGACACCATAATTGCAAGTAGACCTTTGAAAAACGGAGCCATTGCAGACTACGGGGTTACTGAGGCAATGCTTAAGTACTTTTTAAGAAAGGTTACGGGTAGATTTTCGTTAATTAAACCAGATGTTTTTATAGCTACACCTGCTGGGGTAACCTCGGTAGAGTCTAGGGCAGTACAAGATGCAACCTTAAATGCAGGGGCCAAAAGTGTGACATTAGTACCAGAACCATTAGCAGCTGCAATTGGGGCCAAACTAAAAGTATCTGATGCAAGTGGCAGTATGATTATTAATGCAGGTGGTGGAACAACCGAAGTTGCTGTAATCTCTTTATCAGGGCTAGTTAGATATGGTAGCACTAGGGTAGCAGGCAATGCTATTGATGATGCCATTACAAGTCATTTGCGCAAGAAATATAATTTAATAGTTGGTGAAAGGACAGCCGAGTATATTAAGGTTAAGATTGGTATGGCAGTAGCTGAGGGTGAGTTAATAACAATGGAGGTAAAAGGCAGAGATAGTGTTATGGGTTTACCAAGAACAGTTGAGATTACTGCAAAAGAGATTACCTCTGCAATTGAGCCAGTTTTGAATATGATGTTAGTTGGTGTAAAAGAGGTTTTAGAAGATACCCCTCCAGAGCTTGCATCTGATATAATCGATAAAGGAATTGTTATGTCAGGGGGGACATCGTTACTGGGTAATATTGATAAATATTTTACGTTGCACACTGGAGTGCCTGTTTATGTTGTTGAAAATCCATTGTTTTGTGTGATTCATGGGTTATCACAAATTGCTGGTGACAAAGATAAATTTAGAAATGCATTGATTAAAAGTGTATAATAAAAACATTATGAAAAAAATACTAGTAGATGGGTTTGCCTTATCAGAAAACAACCTTGTAGGTGTATCAAACTATACTTGGCAGATTATTAAACACATTGCTAACACAGGCTCTAAATTCAATCTAGACGTGGCTTTTCTGCCACCGTTTAATAAAGAAATTGAACAAGATATTAAAGATTTACAAACACAGGGAAAGCTAAAATTATCCCCAATTTCTGATAAGTTTTTATGGACTCAGGTTGGTTTAGCAAGTAAAACTTTTTTGAAATTTCCTTCGGTATTATTTTCCACAAGGCATACCTTGCCGATTATCTCAAACCCATTTACAAAAAAGGTATTAACAGTACATGATGTAGGTTTTGAAAAGTATCATTCTAAAGAGAATGTAGAAATGAATAAGAAATCGTTGAAAAGAGCTTTAAAGGTTGCAGATAAGATTATTGCAGTTTCAGAGTATACAAAAAGTAGGCTTGTTGAGGTGTTAAAGATAAATCCTGACAAAATAGTTGTGATACATGAGGGTGTAGATTTTAAAAAATATAACGACGCTAAAAATGACTCTAAGAAGATCGAGGAGGTAAAGAGTAAGTATAACCTTAAAAATTACATATTACATGTAGGTACTATTCAACCAAGAAAAAACTTAAAAACTCAATTTGCAGCTTTTGCCAAGTTTAATTTAGAGGCAAGTCAGTTAGAAGATATTGATTTTGTAGTGGCGGGTTCGAATGGTTGGGACTTTGAGGATATATTAGCTAAACCTGAAAGTTTAAATATTAATGACAATGTTAAGTTTGTAGGTAGGGTAAGTGATGAGGACCTGCCATATTTAACTGCTGGGGCTAAACTTTTATCCTTTGTAAGTTTAGAAGAGGGATTTGGGTTACCAGTGTTAAATGCATTTGCAGCTGGAGTTCCTGTTGTTACATCTAATAATTCGGCATTAAAAGAGATAGGGCAAGATGTAGCAGTTTTAGTTAGCCCAGGAAATGTTGATCAGATATCAGATGCATACAGAACAGTCTATTTTAACGAAATATTGCAGTTAGATTTGTGTGATAAAGGGATAAAAAAGGCGATGTTGTTTGGTTGGGATAAAGCAGCAGAAAAAACTATACAGTTACTAGAATCATTATAAATAATATGGTGAAATATTCTGTAATTATAACCTCGTATAAAGAACCCGATTTAATACCAAAAGCAATTGAAAGTATCATTTTGTCTAATTTGTCGATAATTAACCAGACAGAACTTTTGGTAGTTTGTGGGGACAAGTTAACATATAAGTCAGCTTTAGACACATTTAAAAAAAATAATTTTACAAATTACCAATTATTAAAAGATGATGCAAGGGGTAAGTCACAAGCATTAAACATAGCCTTTAATAAGGCAAAGGGTGACATCTGGATTATGACAGATGGTGATATGTATCTATCTCATGATGCAATAGTATCAATTGTTGCACCTTTTAAAGATAAAACAGTTAGTGGTGTTACAGGTAACATTAGGTCACTCGAAAATAAAACTTTATTTTTTGGTTACTATTCTCATGTTTTTACACAAGCGGCAAATTACTATAGATCTATGCAACAACAAAAAATGAGATTTTTTCCTCTTAGTGGTTACTTGTATGCTATTAGAAAGCAGGAAAACTTAATTTTGCCAGATGGTTTGCGTGCAGAAGATGCTTATCTATCTCACTTGTTATATAAAGATAGCTGTAAGTTTGTGTTATTAAATGAGGCTGTTGCCTATGTTAATTTCCCAAAAAATTTCAACGATTTAATTATGCAAAAAACTAGGTCGTTAGGTGGAAATGTTCAGAACAAAAAATATTTTAAAGATAATTCACGAAATATCATGCAAGATTTAGCTATGTTTCTTTTTCCTCTAACGTTTGCAAAAAATTTAAGAGAGCTTGTTTACTCTGTATTTATTTACCCAATAAGACTTTATTTGTGGGTGATAATATATTACCGTCATATGACAAATAACTATAAACTAGGTATTTGGGATCGTATCGATAGCAGTAAATATTAATGAAATACAATGAGTAAGTAAATAAAATATTTCTTTCTTTCCCACTAGTTTTTTTTAAATTCCCCAACCAAACTATTGACTTAAAAAGTACCTTTTTGTACTCTAGTCTAATAAGGCATATTTTGACAATTCCTTAACAATTTAGTATCAATTTACACTGAATCACATACAAGATATTGTCAATAAATGGCAAGCCTTGTAAGCAAAACATACATTATGGAATTAGAAGACCGATTATACGCATCAACTGAGGTTGCAAAGATTTTAGGCGTGTCAAGACGAACACTTTATAGATACTTAGAGTCAGGAACGCTTGGTAGTATGCATTTACCGTCAGGTAGACACAGATTTACAAAAGACCAGGTAGAAGCTTTTTTGGTTAAAACATATGGAGCAAATAATTTAAAAATTGTTGAAACTGCAAAACCAACTGTTGTTGCAGAAGTACAAACAACAGTAGAAATTAAATCAGAACCTGAACTAGTGATAGAAGATCGAGCTGAGCTTGATGAAGAGGTGATTCGTCCATCTATATTTTCAAAGATTAAAGCAGAGGTTGAGGAAGCGGTTGTGGAAGAGGAAGTAGTTGTGGAAGAGAAATTGGAAGTGGTAGAAGAAGAGGAAAAGGAAGAGGAAGAGGAAGTAGAGAAATTGGAAGTGGTAGAGGATCAAGCTCAGATTGATGATGAGGACGATGTTGATGAGGTAGTTGAAGACCTGAAAAAGACTTTAAGTAGCTTGTTTGATGACTCTGATGATGTGAAACCAACACCAGTTACAAAATCATCAGCAAAGGATAGTTTTAATTTTTATTCTTCGTCAATATCTGATCTAAAGAAACTTGCTAAGACAGTCAAGGTTGCATCTGAAAACAGCAACGTTCAGTATGCGTTTACAGGTCAGGCTGGTGCATCACTTTTTGGTGAGGTAAGCCCCTTTGGACAGCTTCATTTATACATCAGAAAAAATGATATGCTGTTTTTTGAGAAACGGTTTGATTTAGAAGAAACAATTCAGGATGAATCTAACGTGGCATTAAAAGTTGTAGATGAATTGCCAGAACATACAATTGTGATGGGGTTTAAGGTTGTGAATTTGCCTACTCTTAAAAAAGATTTGATACAGTTAGGTGATAGTGCTACTGCTGGGAATTTGGAGGGGTAGTCCCGTCCCAGTGCCGAGATTGAAACAGTAGTTGCCGAAGGCGGAGACAGGGGGATTAGGGACGATAGCAAAGACAGGTCAATCCGCCAGCTGGCGGACGGCATTGGGGCGGGTCGGCTCAACGTCGGATAATATCGGGACTGGGACGGACTTCTTGACTAAAACTGTATACAGCACAATAATGGATACATATTAAAATAATATAAATTCACCAGCCTACACCAAGGTTTCGGCGTGGTAAGTCAATATGGATTGTCAGACTTAAGCATTGTTTCTTGTTCTAAATAAATAAGATTCTAAGCTCAAAAAAAATTAGTTATAAAATAATTGTCTATAAAAGAAAAGTTAAGGTCGACCAGTTAGTAAACCTGATCCGTTTATTAACAGTTTTAACAAGTCGCGATGTTAAAACAACTTTATTATTCCTGCCAAGGACAATTAATAGAAAAAAATGCACCCTCTCTTTTAGGGAACAGGTCTCCGACATGCGCAATACGGAAGCCCTAGAGATAGGGTGTTTTTTATTTAAAAAAAAAGACAAATAACGACAAATTAGTCCTATATATTTTTGAGTACAGAAGTTGTGTATTTGATTCATTTAAGTCACACACTTCTTCGCTCTCATAAAACAAATATTATATTATTCTTTAATAGGCAACTTTTATGTTTTATTCCGAGAGCCTCTAAAATACACAGGACTAATTTGTGAGTACCTAGCTCGTAGTACCTTATTGAATGTTATATAATGTTACCTATGAAAATTACACACGTTGTAGCTGAAATATATCCATTAGCGGCAGTTGGTGGTTACTCAAAGGTTGTAGAGGCATTAACAGAGAAACAATCAGAAGAAAGTACTGTAAATGTTATTACGCCTTACTACTCTACAATACCTAGCGCTATAAAAAGGCGGATTTCTGATATTGTAAGTGTGTCAATTAAGGATAATGGTGAAATAATGATAATAGAGTATGCAATTTTAAAGGTAAGTAAAAACAAGACAATCTTTCTTATACATAATAAAGATTACTATCAATACAGGACAAACGTATACGGATATACTGACGATGCAAACAGATGGGCGTATCTGTCATACTCTGCCTTAAAGTTGGTTGAGGCAGGTATAATTGAGACTGATATTATTCATACTCATGATTGGCATACAGGTATTTTGCAAAATTTTAAAGATCAATATTTCCCTAATCTAAACATTTCTATTGTATTTACTATCCACAACTTAAAGTTTCAGGCAATGTTTGACCATCGCAGTTCTGATTTGCAAAACTATGACAAATATCAGGGCCTTTATGATTATAAAAGCACTCAACTGCAGAAATTGAACTTTTTAAAAAGAGCAATTAAATATGCAGATAGATGTGTTTTTGTGTCAAAAGGGTATATGGATGAGGTCTTAAGTGGGATAAATGATGAATTATTGTTACCAATACTGACAAAACAGAAAAAAAACCTAAGTTATGTACTTAATGGAGTAGATCAAGCATTTAACCCTCTTGATTGTAATATATACTCAAAATATGACAAACATACATTTGTCAAAAAAAATCAGAATAAAGAGTTTCTACAGAAAAAGTTAAAACTTATAGTTTCAAATCAAGTTGCATTAATCTGTTTTGTTGGTAGGTTAACTGAGCAGAAAGGTATATCACTTTTAATCGAGATTTTACCTGTTATTCTCCGAAACAGTAATGCCCAGTTTGTGTTGCTAGGTGGGGGGGATAGTAACTACTTGCCAAGGTTAAGGGAAATTGAAAAAGAGTTTAAAGGCCGAGTTTATATATATGGTAAAAGTGACTTTGATATTGCTCCACAAGTGTTTGCATCATCTGATTTGTGTTTAGTCCCATCAATATTCGAGCCTTGTGGCATTGTTCCAATGGAGGCGCAGATTTTTGGGTGTGAGCCAATTGTACATAGTACAGGGGGGCTTAAAGATACAACAATTGATTATAATTTAGATAAGTTAAAAGCCACTGGGTTTGTGTTTAAAAATAATGACAAAGATAACTTTGTTTTTATTATAAGTCAGGCATTAGAGTTATACCAAAATAAATCAGAATGGCAAAAGATTGTTACTAATGCAATGAGCCAAGACTTTAGTTGGGATAAAAGTGCTTTGGAGTATATGAAGATTTATTATTTACACTAGATACTTCGTCGAGCTCAGTTCGACTCAGTATGACGGGGGAGGTGGTTAAAAATTCAATCATCCCCCTTGACTATACATACATGAAAAAACAATAATAGCTATATGGATAATAACTTACTTTCAGTAAAAGAAACTGCAGAGCTTTTGGGTGTTTCGTCTTCTTCTGTAAGGAAATGGGCAAATTTGTCTGAGCTTGCCACAATATATGAAAAACAAACGGGTAATCGTATGTTTAATAGGCAGGAGGTATTAGAATTTAAGAAAAAGTTACAAAATGAGGCAGGTGACCTAAGCCTGATTGGTTTTGGAATTGATAAGCTTAATAAATTTGGAAATAGTTTTCAGGGTAGGTTGCTTAGATATACTTTTGTTATAATCTTAGCTATTTTTGGCATATTAGGTATTTATACAATTTATGATCTACAAAAAGAGGTTAATAGCTTAAAGGAAAAAAGTATAGAAAATTATAAGGTAGTTGAGGATATAAGTAGTAAGTTAATATCAAATGATAACGTTTTGATTTTAAATGATCCTGCAAACACACAATTAGACCTTGATAATGCTAATATCCCAAAAAGCTATGGTAAGTTGATCTTAAATGTTGATGATACTTTGTTAAGTATCCTAGGAAAGTCTGAGACAAGATTAATAGATATAGGAATTGACAAGGGGGATCTACAAAACATTAATGATATCATGGTAGAGCCGGAGTTTTTGGTTGAGAATTCATTTAAAACGGTAGATAAATCTACCATGAGAGATACGATAACAGGTAAGCTATATTGCGTTTTGATTAGTAATGGAAAGTTAATAACTCTTGAGGGGCAGTGTTTTAAGTAAATTACATTAATAAATATGAAATGGATTTGTGTATTGCATCTATATCAGCCTCCCTTTCAAAAACCCAGAATATTTAATCAGATAGTTAATGAGTGCTATCTACCCTTAACCGAGATGCTGTTAAAGCGAAAGTCTGATTTTTCTGTGTATTGCAATGTAAATCAGAGCCTTTTGGATCAGTTAAAAAAGAGTAATACTATGGTTCTTAGTAACATTACACAGCTACTAAGCCAAAAAAGACTTAGGTTAACTCTAACACCGTCTTATCATCCAATTATTCCAATGATCCCTAAACACGTTGTAATACAACAGGTTACAGATAATAATTTAGCCATAAAAAAACAGTTTAAATTCTCAAATTATGATTTGTTTTTTCCTCCCGAGCTTGCATTTGACCCTGCAGATGATCTAGGTTTGGTAAAGGATTTAGCAATTCTTTTAGGTCAAAATGCATTAAAATCTCAAAAATACACACCATTTGTAACATATAAACAACGTAAGTTTGTTATTAGACATAACGATTTAAGTAATATGATAATGGGAGGACAGGTTAAAAGTTTTAAAAATATTAACTTAAATTTAATGGCAAATAATAGTGATTATTTAGTAACTGCGGTAGATGGTGAGACTTTTGGCCATCATAGAAAGGGGTATGTTGAGGTGCTTGATAACTTATTAAACGAGGTTGAGACCTGTTATGTACCCACCGATAATTATATAAAGGTTCCTGATTTAGTAGCTAGTTCGTGGTCTAGTGTACAAGGGCAACCTCCTTTTATTTTATGGAAAGACAAAAAAAACAAGATACATAAGTTATTATGGAAATTTAGCAGGTTAGTGCAGAAATCGATAAAAACCAAGCAAGACAAGGTTAATTATTTTAAATCATTGTCTAGTTGCACCTTTTGGTGGGCTAGTGCCAACCCTTGGTGGAGTATCGAGATGATAGAGAGTGGTGCTTGGCAGATGTACGTGTCTGTTTGTCAAAATAAGGAGTTAAGATCAGTTGCACTAAAGTTATATACGGAAATTATTTCTTTGGCGTTTAAGTGGCAAAGAGAGGGTATTATAGACAAAAAATTTGAACATCAGTTAATTAAACAGGTACCGTTTTCAAAAAGATGTAAACAGGATGAGCTTGAGTACTATGTATTAAAATTTAAAAAGGCAGAAAAACAGGCATTACTTGATAAAAACTACGAATTAGCAATAAGGTGGCGAGATGCAGTAATCAAGTTAGAAAACAATATTGATCAGTTTGATGATTGGCATGTAGTTGATCAGTTGAGGGTGTAGCCGTCCCAGTGCCGTCCGCCATCCGCCAACTGGTCGGAGGCGGATGTAAAAACCGACCTTTTGGGCGTCCCGAATAGACAGTTATTAAAATAGGAATTATAAATTTGAAGTCAAAATTAAGATTTACGACAAAAACAACATATAAAATGTCGCATATTAACCTAACTACAAAAGAGTTTAATGTTATAAAATTGTTACAAAACTATGACAAACTTACAAAGTATTTGCCTCAAAACATAAAAATTAATAAAAATATTTTAAGCTATAAGTTTATAAAAGGTGAAGTAGCAGGTAAGTATTTAGAAGATTTTGGATTTAAAAGC
>JAQBTZ010000006.1 GCA_027624675.1 bacterium | reverse complement strand
TATTCGTCTACTAATATATGCTCAAAGTTTTCTTGATATTTTTTTAAAACTTCTGGGTTGTTTCGAAATAGTTGTACCAGTTTCATTAATAAATCATCAAAATCTAGTGCGTTAGCCTCTGATAACTTTCGTTGATAAACAGTATAAATTTTAGAAACATTTTGCCTAAAAAATCCATGAGCAAAGTTTTTGTATTCGTTGGCTGTAATTAGTTCATTTTTAGCAGATGAGATTGCCGAAGATACTGCGTTTGGGTTAGTTTTTTTTACATCCATCTGAAACTCTGCCATAACAGTTTTGACTAGTGCCCTTGAATCTGATGAATCGTAGATTACATAATTTTGACCTATACCCTCGTTGTATCCCTCTTTTCTTAAAATTCTTGAGGAAATTGAATGGAATGTACCCATAAATGCTGGAATCTGTTTATTTTTAACAAGTTTGAAAATTCTTTCTTTCATCTCACCAGAGGCTTTATTTGTAAAGGTGACTGCTAAAATTTTAAGTGGATCCACCTTTTTTTCTTCGATTAGGTATGCAATTTTATGTGTTAATACCCGTGTTTTTCCAGAACCAGGTCCAGCTGTTATTAGTGTTGGACCCTCATTATATGCAACGGCATTTTGTTGATCTTCATTTAGTAGTTGTAATATGTTTTGCTCTTTTTCCATAATTATTCTTATACTCTAAAATTTATTTGAAACTTTCGAACTTGGTTGTGCTTAAGTTAATGTATATGATAATCTATTGATTAGAAAGTAATTAGTAAATTTTTGGAGATTATATGAAATTAGTTGATTATTATGCAGATTGGTGTGGACCTTGTCAGATGATGAAGCCTATAGTTGAAGAAGTTGTTAAAGAACTTAACGGTGTAACTTTGGAAGAGGTAAATGTTGATGAAGATCAGGAAAGAGCTGGAAAGGCTAATGTTATGAGTATTCCAACTTTTGTAATTGAAGATGATAATGGAGTTGAACTTGATAGAAAAATTGGAGGTCTTGGAAAAGAAGATTTTTCTAAGTGGGTTTCTTCGTATATTAAATAGAAAATATAATTATGCCTATAAAAGTTGCTATTAACGGATTTGGACGTATTGGTAGAGCTACTTTTAAGATATTAACAAACACCCCAAACCATGGTTGTTTAATTTCACCTGTACTAGCAAATGCTGATGTTGAGGTTGTGGCAATAAACGATTTAACTGACCCAGCTACTTTAGCCTATTTATTAAAGTACGATAGTGTTTATGGAAGATCAGACTCACATATAGAGGGAAAAAGCTCTGAAGATAAAAGTGTTGGGGGAATAAAGTTTAATGGTAAGGTGATACCAGTATTTGCTGAAAAAGATCCTGTCAATTTGCCATGGAAAAAGTTAGAGGTTGATGTAGTAATTGAGTCTACTGGTTTTTTTACAAATTATACAGACTCGCAAAAGCATATTACAGCTGGAGCTAAGAGGGTAGTAATATCAGCTCCTGCTAAAGGTGATGAAGATGAAAATAACTCTATACAGGTGTTTGGAACTGAAAAAACTGCATTAATGGTTGAATCTGAGAAAAAACCTTTAATAGTTTCTAATGCATCTTGTACTACAAACTGTGTTTCTCCAGTTATGCAAGTTATGGAGTCTGCTTTTGGTGTTGAAAAGGCCTTAATGTCGACAATACATGGATACACTTCTTCTCAAAATCTTGTAGATGGGCCTAACAAAAAAATAAGACTTACAAGGGCAGCTGGTATTAATATTATCCCATCTTCAACTGGTGCTGCAATTTCTACAACTAAAGTAATACCGCATCTAAATGAAAAGTTTGATGGGATTGCATTTCGGGTTCCGGTTCCCACTGGCTCAGTTTCTGATATTACTTTTGTAACTAAAAAAAATGTAACTGTTGAAGAGGTTAATAATGCCTTTGTTAAGGCAATGGCGCATCCACTATTGAAGAATGTTTTGTTAGCTTCAAATGAATCAATTGTTTCGACTGATGTTATTGGAACGTATTATTCTGCAATTGTAGACTTAGAGTATACAAAAGTTGTGGGAGGAAATTTAGTTAAAGTTGTTGCATGGTACGATAATGAATGGGGTTACTCAAGTCGTTTAGCCGAGATGGCAGTTATACTTGGAAGTAATTAACTTAATCTTACTCAAAGTTCTCTTTAGGTTTGGTTTATTATATAATAATACCTATTGAATGAATAAAATACTTAAAGTTACAAATGAAAAAGCTTGTATTGGGTGTGATCTTTGCGTTCTATTATCATCCATACTGGTTAATAACAAGTTATCAATTAATAAAAGTCCAATTGATGTAAAAAGAGTTGGTAAAGGTTATAAGGTTTCAATTGACCCAGGAGTCCATATTAATAGTGATAAAATCGTAAATATTTGCCCAACAGGGGTGTTTTCAATCGAACAAGATGATAAATAAAGAGGCATTAACAGTTGTATACGTAGACTTAGAGAGGTTGGAGGTTTCTAAAAAAAACCATCTTGATTACTTTTCTTACATTGGAGGAGTGGGGTTAGCATATAAAATTTTAGAAGATAATTTTGAGCGTGATCCATTGATTTTGGCAATTGGTCCGTTTAGTGGGATTTATCCTTATATTTCAAAAACTGCGATATGTTTTTTACATAATGATACCGTTAAAGAGTATTACATTGGGGGAAAGCTTGCTACCTCGTTAAAATTTGCAGGAGTAGATGCTGTTGTGTTTCTAGGACATTCGAAGCAGAAGGTTAATATTAATATATCTTTAGATGAATACTTAGTAGGAGGCGAAGAGACAGATTTTTCTTTACATCCAGAGTCAACAACTTTAAATGTTGGAGAAGACAAGATTACAATTGATGATTATTTTTCTGTATCAGGAAATTTGGTTTATAGAAAATTTGTTGAAAAGGGTATCGAAAATATACATATTATTGGGGATTCTTCGGTAGAAATTTTTGATAGAAATGGTTATGATGAAGCATACGAAGATTTGATGGAGATGATAGATAAGATAGATGTTACACCATCGACATTTTCATCTTGTTCTGGGTGCCCTGTTGGGTGTGAATTTTCAAACAAAGGTGAGATAGGAACATCTTCTTACCTTTCACATTGCTTGGTAAGTTGCTCATTTGCAGATAAAATATATACGGATATTGCAACTGTGTATAGATGCTTATCGGTGTTAGGATATTCATATACTCACGAGCATTTAGAATTTGTAGAAGGAAAAATTAAAGAAGTAAGGGAGAATATTTATGAAAAAATTGCTGATAGCAAACTTTAAACAAAATAAGAATAAGTTAGAGATAAAAGACTACTTTGCCAGTAATAGTTTTAATACAAATGAAGTATGTCAGGTGGTTATTGCCCCTAGCTTTGCACATATAGATTTGGTAAAAGAGTTAGGGGTAGATGTGCAGGTTGCAGGACAAACAGTATCACCTTTCCCAAAAGGAGCTTATACAGGTGCTGTAGGTGCGCTACAGTTAAAGGATTTAGGTGCAACATATTGTATTGTCGGTCATTCTGAAAGAAGAAAATATTTTGCAGAATCAAGTCAGGTTGTAAATAATCAGATAAAAGAACTTGAGGCAGTTGGTATAATTCCAATAATTTGTTTTTCTGATCTTGATGAGGTAAGACAGATTGAGACCTTGAAAAATGATTATTATTTATCGTACGAGCCTATTGATTCGATAAACACAACTGGATTAAACCCTAATGCATATGAAAACAAAGATATTGAGGCAACTTTTTCTAAAGTTAAGGATATAGTTGGAGACTGTTGTCTTGTTTATGGGGGCAGTGTTGATGAGGAAAATATCACTAGATTATGTGACGTAAAAGGTATTAATGGGTTTTTAGTAGGTACAGCTAGTTTAGATAGTAACAGATTTTTAGAATTATATAGAAAGGTAACGTAGTTAATGTTAAATAATCTTATTAAAAGTAAGAAAAAATCACTATATATATATTTTGGTAGTGGTTTGATTATTGTATTTCTTGTTGTTTTTATAGTCAAAATTTTTTCAGGTCAAACTGAGGTGTTTTCACAAGTTGTAGATACTGTAGGTGGTAAACAAAACTTAAAAACTGCTAATGACGGTCGGGTTAATATATTAATAATAGGTGTTGATAAGAGGGTTTCTGAAAATAATGTGGAAAATGGAAAACTGACTGACACTTTAATTTTAGCTTCAATTAATCCTGACGATAAATCTTATTCATTAGTATCATTTCCAAGAGATATCTGGATTGATAATAGCTTTGGAGGAAAAGGTGTGGGTTATACAGGAAAGATAAATGCTGTTTATGCAACACTTGGAGCAGAAAAGTTAATTACTGTTGTTGAAAACTTAACAGATCAAAAGATTCAGTATCATGTTGCAGTTTCTTTTGGAGGGTTTATAGAAGCAATAGACACGCTTGGGGGGATAGAAATTTATGTCGAAAACTCATTTGATGATTATGCTTACCCGATTGAAGGTAAAGAAAACGAACTTTGTGGTTTAGAACAAAAGGAGGCAGATAAGATTTTTGAACTATTAAATGAACAAAAAGTTTGTACAGAAGACCAAACCTGTGTTTTGTTCGATGATAAAAATGCATTGGACGAAGCCTTTGATACGATAAAAAATGCTATTCAGAAAGAATATGACAACCTTGTGGATACAAAGTCTAAATCATTTGCAGAGTATATAAACCTTAAGGTTGAGAAAGATGAAAACTATTTTACATATAATGATATAAAATATGAACTAAAGATTGATGATGTCAATTTCCCTTGTAGGTACGAGTCTTTACACTTTGCACAAGGTCTACAAAAATTTGATGGCTTAACAGCACTTAAATTTGCAAGATCAAGACATGCGTATGGAGAAGAGGGTAGTGATTTTGCTAGGGCAAAAAGACAACAGCTTGTTATTGATGCAACTAAGAACAAGGTATTAAGTTTTTCAACTTTTTCAAATCCAATTAAGCTAAAAAACCTTTTTGATAATTACCAGAAAAATGTAGAAACAGACATTGGTTTTTCTGATGCGCAGGCTATGTATGGGATGTTATCATCTTTAACTAACAGCGGCTCTTTCGTGCTCAGTATTACTGATGACGCAAGTACCGGTGGGGTCTTGGAGTCATTATACGGTGGGGAAGAGTATGGTTATGCGTTTGTACTTATCCCAAAAGATCAAAATTATAATGCAATATCTAATTTTATAAAATCAATTTTTAATAAGTCAGTTATTACTCAATGAGAACTTTACTGTATGGAACTGATGGTACTAAAATAGTTTCAAGACTGTTAGAGATAAAGGAAAAATATCCTAAAGAACAAATATACGAAATATCTGGAGTGATAACAACAGATGAAATCAATCTTTACCTACAAAGTTACAGCATGTTTGGTACTGATGAGCTTTTAGTTTGGAGGGTGAGTAAGAAAACGGAGATTACTGATGACATTTTGAAATTAATTGCTGAAGATATATCAAAAGATTTGGTGGTTATGTTGTCCGAAAATCTTCCAAAAAATTCTAAACTTTTCAAATACTTTGGTCAGGTCCAGCAGTTTGTATTAGATGAAAAAGAAAAGGTATTTTCATTACTTGATGCGATCTCTAGAAAGCAATCACAGCTTTCTATTAAAAATTATTACAAATTAATTAACGAGAAAAATGATCCAATTTATATAAACTCAATGCTTTTTTATCAGTTTAAAAATATATTGCATGCAAAGTTTAATTCTGAAACATATAGGTCAATAAACCCTTTCGTTAAGCAAAGATTAAGTTCTGCCATAAATAACTTTTCAAACAATGAATGTGTTAATATTATAGAAGAGATCTATACAACTGATCTAAAGTTAAAGACCACCTCTATAGATAATGAGATCTTAGTTTTAAATCTTATCTTAAAGGTTGTTAATGGTAATTTAAGTCCTGCCCAATATGTATAAAGCTCAAAAAATTATTTTTGAACCAAAGCATTATAAAAAAGCCAGTAGTGAATTTATTGTAACTGAAATAAAACCAAAACTAAAAAAAGAGATTAGTATTCCTAGAGTTGATTTTGCAGTTTTATTTATCCTTTTTAAGATTGTGTGGAATGTTGGGCTTCCATTTATTTTTTTGATGAGTGGTTTAATTATAATAGCTACTCAGATTATTATTCCAAGTTTATCAGGTCAGGTGACTAAGGATTTTATTAAACCATTAGCAACAGATGTATTGGCATTTGATTCTGCTACACAGGTTTTAACAGGATCAGAGGAATTTGAATTTTCAGAATTGATAGTTCGCAGTGAAAATAATACTGATAGTAATCAGTATTTCCCTCCTCAATTTACTATTACAGTACCAAAGCTTGGTATAGAAGATTTTGTTATAGATACAAACTCTACAAATTTAAGTCCTGATAAGGCGTTAGGTCATTATAAGGGTAGTTGTTTACCAGGGGAAATATGTAGTGGTCGAAGTGATAGCTTTGTTTTTGGACACTCTGCATTACCTGCATTTTATGACCCAACAGATCCTAAAAAGGTGTTTTCTAAACTAGATGACCTAAGCCCCGGGGATAAATTTTTTGTAAATTACAATGGTGAGGAGTTAATATATAAAGTTAATTTTAAGAAAATCATTGAGCCAAATAAACTTGACCCTTTAAACCCGCCTAACCCGTTTTCAATTGGAAAGCCTACAATGACACTTATGACCTGTTTTCCTCCCGGAACAACAAATGAAAGATTGGTTGTATCTGCAGAGTTAATGAGGTAACAGTTATAGATATTTGTGTCTAGATCTTTTTATTGCTGTAATAATTATCCCTATTAATAGCATTGGAATACCAACAATTATAAGTAGATCACTTTCTGGTAGAAATGTAATAATCGAGCCTGTAGCTTTTATTTCTGATTGAGTGTTTTGGGTAAAAATGAAATTAACAAATATAGACATTGTAACTATAGTTATAGTTAAGGCTAAGAATGTTAAAAAACCTTTTTTAGCTTGGTAAGAGTTCATAGTTTTGATCTTTCTTTTAGTAATTGTAACATCTCAACATCTATTGAATCTGATATTGGTGTTGCAACTTTTTCTATCTCTTGTGGTATTTCTACCTTTGTGTAGTTTTGGTATAAGTCAAAAATAACCCATATAGCAATAGAGAATAATGATAAGTATAGAGCTAAAAGTGCTGATTTTGTCATTTTTGTTCTCCTATAAGTGGTACGATTTCTGTTTGAATACTATCTGGATTAAATTTATATCCATATGTGCTAATAGATAAAGAGCCATTAAATTGGTCAGAACTTTTGCTAATTGAAACATTTTCAATAGTAAGCATTTGTATATTATTTTCGATATTGCTTAGAAATTTTGAAATTGCCAAGTAGTCACCTGAAAAGTTGATAGTAAAGTTGATAGTTTGGGAGGTACCTGTTGTAGAACTTTCTATATTTGTAGAGTTAATGGTATTAACATTTATGTTTTGTTTTAGAGCAATATCAGTTATATAATCTACAAAATTTGGTGAATCTACAATATCTGGTAGAGCTAAATCAATTAGAGGGATAAGCTCTTTATGTTCATTTATTGTAGCTTCTGCTTTGGCAAGGTTTTCAAGTTTAGTAGTTAATTGTTTATCAACTATTTCTCCTTTTTCAATTGTTTTTACTAACCTGCCAGCCTCAATTAATGTAGGGCGTATAAAAAAGAATAAAAAGATTGAGCAAACTACCACGCTTACACCAAAATATGAATAGGATATATATCGTGGATTAACTGTAGCAAATTGTTTAGTAAAATTTAATTTTTTCATTTGTACTTAATCTCTATTACAAAAGAGTATTGACCTGTTTCAGATATTAATGAGCTTCCAAACAGTGTGACATCTTCAATTGAATCGGTTTTGATCAGCTCTGCTATATATAACCCAAAAGCCGTACCATCCTTAGCTGAGGCTGAAATATTAATAATTTTAACAGAAGGAAAGGTTACTCTATCAACCTCAATATCTTTGGATAATGTTTTGTTAAAATTTTCAAGGAACCTTGAGTAATATGCTTTACTGGATTCAATTTCTCTAATAATGTTAAGTTTGTTCTGGATTTTTCTGATAGATTCTTCTTTTTTGCTTATAGATGTAATTGCAAGCTGTTTTTCTTCAATTGATGTAGCAAGATTGTATATTCTTCTATCTAAATCCCATCTATATAACCATACACTAATAATAATGAAATTAGTTACAATAATTAGGATTTTTCCTGCAGAAGATCCCCATATATAAAGCTTATCTAATAGATTAGATTTAGAAAACTGCGTGGCAGGAGCTAGATTAATATTATTGGGCAAGGACATTAAGTTGGTGCAGGAAAATTAATAAATGTAAATTATTAATTTAACCTATGTTTGCAATCTTTTTGTTAAAACTTGATTTTAACCTATCTACTTTATTTTTATGCATAATCTTGTTTTTTAAAGCCTTATCGATTGTTTTTTGATAAGTAGCAAAAGATTCACTAACATTTTTTGCACCAGATTTAATCGCGTCATTTAACGTGTCAGATGCTTTTTTTACTCTTACTTTCCAAGCTTTATTTACTCCAGCTTTTCTGTCTTGATTTCGCAGGGCCTTTTTTGCATGTTTCAAATTTGGCATTATATTTATCCCTTTAACTACTTATGTAAATTAAATTAATTTACTTTAGGTTGTTAAGATTTTTAAAAAAACGTACTACTTTTAAGTTCCGAGTAGTATTTTATCAATTTCTTGTTTGTATAGCAAATAAAATGGTACGATTTATCCTATGATGATGCGAATTTTAACAAAAGGACAAGATATTTTATACAAAAGTCAGGAAAGTATTTTCTCTGCAGCAATGGTAATTGCTTTATCTGCATCCCTTTCATCAGTGTTAGGGCTAATAAAAGTTAGGTTGATTAATACATATTTTACCTCAGATATTTCAGGGTTATTTTTTATTGCAGATCAAATTCCCAGTTTTATACTTAATGTTCTTATTGTTGGAGCTATGTCTAGTAGCTTTTTGCCAATATTTACAGGGTTTTTAGAGAAGAAAAAGGAATCAGAAGCTTGGGAAATGGCATCGATCTTAATGAACATTAGTTTTATAGGTTTAGCAATATTGTTTCTAATAATTTTCTTCTTTCCTACACAGATTTTAGGTGTTCTCCCCTTTTCAAAAAATATTACAGCAGATGAACTAAGTACGTTGGTTGGGTTATTAAGGGTTATGATTATTCCACAATTTTTCTTGATGATAGGGAGTTTTTTTACTAGTATCTTGCAATCTTATAAGAAATTTTTAATTCCTTCTTTATCATTAGTTATATATAATATAGGCGTTATTGCTTTTATGGTGTTATTTCATAATAGATTTGGGATTTTTTCTCCAGCACTTGGAATGGGTTTTGGAGCATTTTTAAGTATTATGTTTCAGATCCCCTTTATCAGGAAAACGGGCTTTAGATTTAAATTTAAGATTGATTTTAAAAATGAGAATGTGGGGAAAGTATATAAACTGTTTGCGCCAAGAACAATTGGTTTAGTTGCTAATCAAATAAATACATTTTTACAAGTATCTATTTTTGCAAGTTTTGTAAGTATTGCATCGGTTACGCCATTTACAAATGCAAACCAGCTTCAGACTTTTCCAGTGGTTTTTTTGGGGGTGGCATTAGCACAAGCTGCATTTCCAACACTTTCAGCATTTGTGGCTACAGGAAATATGAAAGCTTTTAAGGAAACGCTATCTACAACTATTTTACAGCTTTCATTTCTAGCTTTTCCAATAGCTATAATAATGATAGGGCTTAGAATCCCATTAATCAGACTGGTGTTTGGTGGAGAAAAATTTTTCTGGATAGATACTTTAACTGCAGCTTATACTTTATCGTTTTTTGCACTATCTATTCCTATTCAGGCCTTGGTACAACTTCTGTCTAGATCTTTTTATTCATTACACGATACATGGACTCCTGTTAAATATAATGTTTTATCAATTTTAGTAAGCATTATCTTAAGTTACTATTTTATCTTTATAAAAGGGTATGGGGTGTGGTCACTTGCTTTAGCTTATAGTATTGCAAATATCTTAGATTTTGTATTCCAAATTTTGGCAATGAGAGAAAAATTAGGTGCAGAATGGTTCAAATCATTAATTAGACCAATTTTAAAAATAGCATACTCATGTGTAGTTTTAGCATTAGTATTATATATCTCAATGAGATATTTAGACAAATACGTTATTGATACTACAAGGACATTAAATCTTATTGGGTTTGTGGGGATAGTTTCAATTGGTTCTATGTTAGTCTATTTAGTGGTAACATATCTTGCTAAAGTAAAAGAGATAAATTTATTTTGGAAAATTGTAGGTAAATTTAATAAGACTTATAGATAATAGTTAATGTTAACTCAAACTCGTAATTTCAGCATAATTGCTCATATTGATCATGGAAAGTCTACACTAGCAGATAGATTTTTAGAGCTGTCTTCGGGCAAGCTAAATAGTGTAGAACAAGTTTTAGATAGCATGGATCTTGAGAGAGAGAGAGGAATAACCATAAAACTAAAGCCTGTAAAGATAAACTTAACTGTTGACAAGACTGATTACACCTTTAATTTAATTGATACCCCAGGCCATGTTGATTTTTCATACGAAGTATCAAGATCACTTGCAGCATGTGAGGGGGCCTTACTTTTAGTAGACAGTGTAAAGGGAGTCCAAGCTCAGACAATTGCAAATACAACAAAAGCAATTGAACAAGGTCTTGAGATTATTCCGGTAATAAATAAGATAGATTTAATTAATGCAGAGGTTGAGAGGGTTGAAGAAGAATTGTTTAATGTTTTTGGATTTAGAAAAGAGGAAATAATCAGGATATCTGCAAAAACAGGGCAAAACTTAGACTTATTAGTTAAGGAGATAATAGATAAAATTCCAGCTCCAAAAAGAAACTCTGAAGAATTTAACAGTTTAATATTTGATTCATATTTCGATGTTTTTCAGGGTGCTATTGCGCTTGTAAGGGTGTTTGGTGGAGAGGTTAAAGTTGGAGATAAGCTTAGGTTATTAAATGCTAAGAAAGATATTGTGGTTGAAGAGGTAGGTGTGTTTATCCCGCAAAAACTAATTAAACATAAATTAGAGAGTGGGGAGGTTGGGTATATTGTTACAGGAGAGAAAGATATAAGTTTTGTAAAAGTTGGTGATACTATCTCTGAACTTGGTTTTGATAAGATTTTTCCTGGATATAAAGAGCCTCAAAGAGTTGTGTATAAAGGGATTTATCCAATAAATGGTGATGATTTTGAAGGTCTAAGGTTAGCATTTCAGAAACTTAATTTGCAAGATTCTAGTTTTACTTATTCTCCAGATGTTTCAGGTGCATTAGGTCAAGGTTTTAAGTGTGGATTTTTAGGAAACTTACATGCAGAGATTATTGAATCCAGAATCGAACGTGAATTTGATATACCCGTTTTCACAACTCCACCAACAGTTATGTACTACAGAGGAGAAGAAGAGGTAGTAAGACCATCAGATATGAAAACTACTCAGGAAATATTGACCGAGCCTTGGGTAAATATTCAGATAATTGTTAAGGATGAGTATGTTGGGCAGATAATGACTTTGGTTGCAGAAAGTAGAGGGGAGTTTGTAAAGATGGAGTACTTAACAACTACGGAAAATAATAAGAGGGTAAATCTAATTTATAACATGCCATTATCAGAAGTAATATCAGGATTTTTTGATAATCTAAAATCAGTAAGTAGTGGTTATGCATCTTTAGACTATACAGTTATAAAAGGTAGAGAGGTTAAGGTTAATAAGCTAGATATATTTATTGCAGGTGAAAGTGTAGATGCTTTATCTCGAATAGTAATTGATAACAATACAGATGAAACAGCAAGAAAGATAGCACAAAAATTAAAGGTAAGTATTCCTAAACAACAATTTGCAGTAGCAATTCAGGTTTCTATTGGTGGAAAGGTTTTAGCAAGAGAAGATATTAGTGCATATAGAAAAGATGTTACACAAAAACTTTATGGAGGAGATAAAACTAGACGTTATAAATTATTAGAGAAACAAAAGGTTGGAAAAAAGAAGATGAAATCATTAGGTAAAATAGAGGTTTCGTCAGATGTATTTAGAAAAATCTCAGCAGTATAACTATCTGTTATTAAGAATTGTTAATGCTAGGTTAAACATTTCATTGTCTTTATCATTAATTATTTTGTCACGGTTAAGGTCAAGTCTGTAGCTAATATAGGGCTCGAGATCTGAGGTTGGTTTTGAAAATAATGCAATATCATAAGAATTAATTTTCCCGTCACAATTAATATCTGCACTAGGTACATTTAAACATTCCTTAGGAGTATCAATAATATTAATTACAAATTCATTTGTTTTAAGTGTTATGGCTTGATCTGCAGAGTTTACTGTAATGTAGCTATTTGAATCTTTAATCTTAATTTTAATCTTTTTGGTGTTTGCAAGTTTAGAGATAGCATCTAAGTCGAGGTATGCAATATTATCATCCGAACTTAACTTAGTAGGTGAAGTGTAACAACTTAAAAGTAAGTTACCATTTGATTCATTAACGTTAGTAGAACAATCTTTCGAATCAATAATGTCAGAATTAACTATTATTATATCAGGAGTAATGATAGCAGGAACATCAAGGCCCTCAACCGAATAAGTAATATTTAAACCATTTATTAAAATAGGGCTTTCTGTAGTAATTGAAATTGACGGGTTAATATTGTTTCCTCCTTTTATATAATCAAATGAACTGGAGGTAAAAGATAAAACTGCATTTTTAGTTTCTGCCAAAGAGTCATTACGATTAGTGCTTTTTGTAGTATTGACAAATAGGTTAATAGAAAAAACGAGTAACAATAAACCTGCAATAGAAAATAACGATTTTGTAAAGACAGTTTTTTTACTCATAGACAGGTATTAATATTAGCATAATGCTAAAGTGTATTGAAGTTTTAGTCAAACATTGTTTTAATTATGGTTATGAAACAAGTTTTTTATAAAAGTATATTAATGGGAGCCGATAAAATTTCTGATTTAGAATTAGAATACTTAGGTATTGATATTGTAGAAAGAAAAGAGTCAGGAACCAGAAATATTATTATTCCATTAGAAACAATGGAATAATATAAGTAGTTGGTAAGAGAAAAATTGAATGAGGGGTTTTGGAATGATTTTATAGCAAACGACCTTATTTGTTTTATTTTTAAGATGTCAGATGGAGAGGTAGTTGAATTTGATTATAATGAAGAAGGTAGACTAAAAATTGCAAAACTTTGTTCACAGCTTAATGGGGATTCTATTGAAAAAACTAGTGACTTGCTTAACTATATGGCGGAGAATGAGTTTTATACTGAAGTAATTGGGAGATATGTAAAAAATTATGGGTAATGTTGTTGCTGAGCTAGAAAATAGAATATTGAAATTAGAGGAACGAAATAAACGTGTCGAGATGGATAAGGATTGGGAAATCTCGTGGATTAGAAAGTCTTTGTTAATTATATTTACTTATCTTGCAATAGCATTTTATTTAAATGTGATTGAGGTTGACAGACCTTGGTTAAATGCAATTGTGCCAGCAGTAGGGTTTTTATTATCAACACTTACGCTACCGTTTTTCAAATCAATGTGGGGAAAGTTTTCATCTAAGTAAGTTTTGGGTTAGGATCATATGTCTGTATCCACCTATATTTCTTAGAAGCTAAAAAAGCTTAATAGTAAAATTCCAATAAGAGTAACTCCAATACCAAATTTTTGCTGATTTGATACTGGATCACTAAAGATAATAGATGACAGAGCAAGAAATAATGTTGGAGACGCCCCTGCTATTGGAGTAATGATTGATGCAAATCCCTTACTTATTCCAGAATTGAGTGCAATATCACCACTTCGCAGTAGCAGAGCTGATAAAAACGTTGCCCCTAAAACCTTTTTGTTTGTAGGTATCGAAATAATTTCTTTGCTACTAAAAATTTTCTTATAGACAATAAGTGCAAGGGGAAAAGTCATAAATGAAATATAGTTTGGCCAAAACCAGCCATAGACGTCCGCAAAGACTCGTAAGAAAGTAAAGTAGATGGAGAACATAGCTGCAGCAATTAGAGCAAGCTTTACACCTGAGTCTGCAAATAGCTTTCCTTTTTTAAAATCTCCAAAGTCAATAGTGCACAAAAAGATTCCAGCAAAGATGATAATTGTCTAGAGTATTTGTTTGGCATTGATCGCATCTTTAAATATTAGTGCGGATAAGATCAAAACGATCGCAGGAAATGACTGTACAATTATACCCACTACTGATGCACTTGACCTCTTAAATGCTTCGTTAAGTAACAAATTGCCAAAAATGTAAGGGGCACCAAGTAAAAAGTTGAGTAAAAATAATCCCAGTGTAATCTTTCCCAGGTCTGCAAGAGCAAATGGAATATATAGAGATGCTAAAACTAACCCTGAGATAAAAATAAGCGCCGAAGCTTTGTATGCACCAATTTTACGGGAAGCAAAAACACCAAAAATATCTCCTGTTCCCCAACCTATGTAAGTAATAAATGCAAGAATTGTGCCAGTCATTAATTATTTTTTGATGAAATAACATCAACCTATAAATTAAATTACTCCGTTAATTTTATCATACTAATGTAGTTGTTATTGATTTTTGCTACAATAATACATATGGCCCGTGGAAGAAAGAAAAAATTAAAATTTGATTTAAGTTCATCTACTAAAAACTCTTTAGGTTCTATTATATTAATTATATTAGGAATATTAAGTTTTA